>VXPQ01000047.1:17695-148086 GCA_009839485.1 Bacteroidetes bacterium SB0662_bin_6 | reverse complement strand
ATTAGGATAATTATACGTCAGAAAATCCGAGGTGGGACCGCCTGGGTCATTGGTACCTGATTCGCCTCCTCCCGTTGAAGTCCCACATCCGTGGAGAAATGTATCGATTCCGGCCAGCCATCTCCGAAAATCCGCATTGTCCGGCACGGTAATGCCGGTGCATCGTATATCCAGCGCCGTAATTGGCCGATTCATTAAACTCAGCGGAAGCTCTCCGGTCAGCCCGGTGTTATAGGAAAGGTATAGCGTCCGGAGATTAGGCGGATTTCCCAGGGAGGAGGGTATTTCTCCGCTCAACTGGTTCGCGGCAAGGATCAGATGCACCATGCTGGTCATGTCCCCCAGTTCGGTCGGTATTGATCCGGTCAGACTGTTATTGTAGAGATATAGCCACGCAATGCCGGTCATTTTTCCCAACTCAAGCGGTATCGGTCCGCTTAACCGGTTATTTTGGAGCCATAGTGCCACGACTCTATTATCACCGCCCAGGGTGACCGCGTGCCAGTCGTTAAGGTTAGCACTGTAACCCCAACCGGTAGTGTCAGCCCAGTTATTGCCGTCAGTAACGCAATAAAGCGTTCTCAGGTGGTCCTCATCTGTTGGCGAAGCTGGCTGCGTGTAGGGACAGGTTATTTGCGCCTGCGCTCCCTTTGGAGCAAAGACCGTAAGAAAAAGAGCAGCTATCGCAACCGAAAACGCCGCTTCCGGGCGGCTAAACATCTTCATTGTCATTGCACTTACTGAGACTGTCAGGGATACTTCCCTGAGAAACGCGACTCGGAAATTCACCCTTAGGTTAATTCTATTAGTGTGTGTATTCCATAGTGGTCGGGGGTTAATCCGTTTAATTTTAGTGTGGATATGTCGCCATCGCTAATGGAAAGCCGCGTTCCAAACAACGTAAGTAGTTGCAAGAAGGATCACGATGGCGGGGCGTTTGCTGCCGCCGGGCCAATAGTCAGTAAGGCCAAGCGTTTCCGCAACGATGGGAAAGGAAAGGCGTGGGGTGTGTTTCTGGATCAAGAACGGGCGAAACAGCGGCATCCGGTAGTCGGTCAACAATAACCTGTCCCGCACGGCCCCGCTCTATCCCACGTAGTCCCACGTTCTACCGCTTCGGCACTATTCGATATAAGTCCCTTTGTGGGGGAGGCGATCCGTACAGTCATCGACCTTCCTGTAATGGATTCCGGCTCCTGTGCGGGCTGAGGCGCAGGGGCTATGCTCACCGGGATTACTGAAACATGTTTGCGCGCAAACATCTGACATCTCCTCATGCTTCGGCAGGGGAGAGATTAAAACCCGCTCTCCGGCGTGTGATCAGGCGCCCCGTTTTTACTCCATTGGAACGAAGGCGGCATTTTTTCTTCCGAGGGCCTCGCAGAAGAGCAGCCCGCATCCGTAAATCAGGTCGGAGGCGGAGACAGGCATCTTCAAGGCATAGACGTCTGGCGAAGGCCAGCGAGCAGCCGCACCTGCTCGTCGCTTAGCATGACCGTCCCTTTTTGTGCCTCCTTTTCCAACCGCAAGAGCCGCTTATGGCGACGCTCAAGATTGTGCCTGAGCCAGATCCTGCGCACGCTCGTGGGACCCACTTTAAGGCCCCTAAGTCGCAACTCGCCCGCAATGCGCTGGACGCCCCAGGTGGGATGCTCCAGGCAAAGTGCCAGTAGCTGCAACTCAACCTCCGCAGCCAAGGCGGTTTTAGGTGGCCTTTTCGAACTGCGTTTCTTCTCCGCGAGGGCGGCTACCCCACCAGTCTCAAAGGCGCAGCGCAGATAGTGTAACGTGCTGCGGTCATGGCCCATGATATGGCTGGCCTGCACTATGCTGCCGAGTTCTTCGACGAATTGAAGTAGCAATAGTCTGCATTTTACACGTTCTCCGGATTCGCCTGTAAACTCCGGCGCCGCCCGTAGGTCGTGCCCTATGATCTGTCGGGCGAGCTCGAACCGGTGGGGCGGCTCAGGGTCGTTCATGCGAAAGCACCGGTAGTATCTGCGCCATCTGGGTTTCTTGACGTGCCACGTCTCAACCACGCCTGTGAGTACGCAAAGCCTCAGCCAGGCGCGAAGTTCGGCTGCCGTCACACCGGTAGACGGCTCAGTGAGCATATGCAGGTGATCCTGACAGACGCCGTCGGGATACCACCTGAGTGCGCACCAAGCGGCTCTCTGCCACCAATGTGCCGGGTCCACCTCCCTGGGCATGCCCACCGTACCCCTCGCAATGCGCCAGCCCAAAGGCGTAACATCGATGTAGCCGCTCTTCTGGAGATCCCGCAGCATCCACCACCCGGTACGCGAGAAGGCCTCCGGCCTAAATGTCCCAAGACACACCATGCGCCGCCAAGTCTCTACCCGCCCCTCATAGTTTATGGCCGTGTACAAGGCTTAGCCTCCAAGAAGGGATACATCCTGCATCATGGATTCGCTGACGCGGGGTTCGCCGTTGCTCTTGCCCACGCGTTCTATCACGCCGAGTCCCACGACCGCCAAGCCCATGTTGCCCCAGCTCTCCTTGTGAAGGCGCCCAAGCAGGCGCTCACCTACGGCCACCTCGCATAGCTCCTCGGCTACGCGCTTCAGCTCATTGAGCGCCAGCGGCCCCGCCTCCACCCAGCGCGTTACACGCCGCCGGTGGCGAAGAAGCCGGGGGTGCGAGCGCAGGATGCGCGGAGCATCCTGCATCCCCACGAACACGACCGGCACCTTCGACAAATCGTACACGTCTCTAAACACATCGAGCAGTTCGGGGCGGCGCAGGGCGTAGTCTACTTCGTCGACGAGAATAGGCCGCGGGTGTAGCGACAGGTGCTCGATGATGCGATCGAGACGGGTGTCGCGGCTGCCTGTCTCGGAGAGGCCCAGCTCGCGCAGGAGCTGACCGAGCATCGATGTGATCGACCAGGTAGAGCGGGCCCTGAGCATCGTTGCCTGGGTGCGCAGTTGTGCGTAGGCGAGCGCCGTTGTCTTGCCCGCTCCGGGCGGGCCGTAAAAGAGCGCCATACCCTCTTCGCCCGCGCCGCGGGCTGACAGGGATTCAAGCGCCCGAATCAGGGAAGAGATATTTGAGGTTTCGACTATTTTCTTGCGCATAGTATATTGAGTTGGTTAAGTGGTCGCCGCACTCTGCGGCGATCCGTAACTTAAGAGGCACATAAGAGGGCGGGTGCGACCGAGGCACCCGCCCTCGCTTTTTTGCGGTTTCCCAAAAAAATGTTTGCGCGTAAACATCCGATGGAGCCGCGCCTGTGGTTTGTATATGCCCAGGAAGAAAATTCTCATCTTGCCATTTTGATGGGGTAAGGTATTTCTGCACTCCGGAGTATCTCGGCGGCTGTTTTTCCTGCCTTCTCGCCGAAGCGCCACCTGATGGGACCCTTCACACGGTAGCCCTTCTCGTACCCGGCAATGAAGGGTAGGTCATCATAGACCAGATCACGCTCTTGCCCCTCGCGCACCATCATGCGGCAGTATTCGTAACGGTGCTGTTCGTCGCGCCATATGGCTGGTCTGGTGTGCCTGTTCTTCTTTTCCTCGCCAAGCCGCCGGGCGCGTAGCTCCTCTATATGTCTCTCCGTCTTCTCGTCCGTTGCGGCGGCGAGGGCGGGAAGAGTTTCTTCTTTTGCACGTGCGGCCTCTTCTGCCGCCCTTGTCATGGCCGTCGTGTGCGCCTCGGCGAGCTCAGGGAGCGCCTTGATCTTTTCCGCCTCCTCGGCCCTGGCTACTGCGATCTCCTGCCAGGCGGCTGCGGCGCTGGTCCTCCGCCGTGCACTGCGGATTTTTTCAAGCTCCGTGCGCAGAGCCTTACGCTGCACCGACTTGGCCTCTGCGGCGATCTCTTTCCTCTCGGCACCCTCGGCATCCACCGCCCAGCATATCCACTTATCGTCTCCGTAGACACAGATGCGGGCCTCGTCGTCAAAATCTCGGTAGCATCTTACCCGCTCGCCTACGTGCGCACCCAACTCGGGAGCCACGTACCAGCGGTGGTCTATTTGTATGCCGCGCTTTAGGACGGTCCGCATGCCGCCCCTCGATACAGGTTCGTAGAGCACATCAAGCACCCTCTCATCTTCAATGCGGCGCACGGCGCCCTTCCATGAATTGGCCCGCTCCCAGGGCGAAGAGCCGAGCGAGCCGTGCGTACGGCGGCCGTAGTCGTTCTCCGCCCAATTGTCGAGCCACGCCTGCATTTCGGCGGGCGAGAGGGCCTGTGGGCCAAGGTCTACCTTCGCATCGCCCACGCGGGCTCGCGCCTTCTCCCTTGCCCGTAACTCCTGGCGCTCTGCAACCGAATGGCCTACATAGCCGGGCAGCATCTCCATCGCTGTGCTCACCGTACGGAAAGCCCGCTCGATGAACGGTTTTTCTTCCGGATGAAACGGGCGGCAATGCTCGATACGGATAGCGAGCGCTGTAGCAAGAAGAGCCACCCGCTCCGAGGTGTAGTCGCGCCCGTTGTCAAGGCGAAGTTTTTCCGGCACGCCCCACTGCAAGAGTGCCCGCCGAAGAAGCTGTGTAATTGCAGCCGATGAGCTTACCGGCGCAAGCTGGTACATGACGCGGCGGCTCCATACGTCGATGACGCCCACGAGCGCGTAGCGGCGAAGGCGCATCTCGCCCGATGGCGCACGAAGCGCCACGTCCGCTATCGTAGAGTCAAGCTCCCATATCTGGTTGATTCTTGTTACACCCTCGTCCATACGTCCGAAGGCGACCTGATGCTTCGAGCGCCACTTCTCGGGGCTGTCGAGGTAGGTTGCCGCCTGCTTATGTTTTTCGCGCCACTGGCGTATAGAGCGCTGGAGCGAACGAAGGCTCGGCACCTCATCGCCATAGCGTGCCGAAAGAGCCGCATGAATATTCGTGATCGTAGCCGATGAGCCGCCCGCGTAGAGCTGCGTGAGCACTGCGTCCATTATATAAGGAGTAAGCCCGGAAGGTCTGCCTGCGCAACCTTTGGCTTTTTCGCCCTGCATATCCTTGCGCCAGCGGTAGAGCGAGCGGATGGAAATGTCCGGTATAGAGACGTACGTGTTCTCCCAAACACCCGCCTCGCGGCGCCGGTACGCCGCAACAAAACGGCGGCGCGCCTCGGTCAGCGTAGGATAACCATTCAACTCCCAGCGCGTTAGTGCGGCGAGAATATCCAGGCGGGCTGTTTTTACCGGCCCCATCGACAGCGGCTCTGCTGCGGGCGGCTCGCCAGGCGCCCCGTCGCCTGAAAAGGACTCGTCATATATAGGGGCGCTCTGCAAGGCCTTTTGCGTCTCTGCCGGCATTGTGCCGACAGCGTATTCGTAGCCGCCGCCTCGGCCTCGTCGCTTGCGCCGCGCAACGCCGTGGCGGTAGGCCCAGCGCGAAACGTCATAGTGTCCGCCCGGCGCTCCCGGAAGGCCCGCAATCTCGCGTCCCGTTACCCAATGTCCGGCTGATAATTCAGGCATGATCGGAAAGGGGGTTACCTCGTCCAGATAGACCTCGCGCATTACTTGACCCCTCGAGGGAAATCGCTCTTGCTCGAGGGGTCACGATGATACACCACACCCCTTACAGCATCAACTCCGGGGCGAAGAAAGTGCGCAGCAGAAATGCTTTATCTGATCGGTTATATCGGTGATGCGTGGGAAGAACCGCCCGGCGCGGTAGACATGCGGGAGGAAAAGAGCGGATGGCGGGCGGTCCGGCAGGTCCTGCCGCCTATAAACCACGTTGAGTTCGCATCGACCGAGGCCGGAGGCCAAGCGCTCCCCGGATACCCTGCGTGCCGTTATGGCGCACGAGGCGGCGGCAGAACTTCGGCATACCTTCGGCAGATGTTGGTTATTTTTGCGATTTTTGGGTTTTGGGGCCGTTTTTGGTTTAAATACTAATTAATTATTCACCCTGCTTCCCGCGCCGCTGAGGTTAAGCACCCACGGCCGTGTCTGCCGCATACATTGAAAATCCGGAAGAGATGAAGGCAAGCTGTAAGGAGCGTACAGAAGCGGCTTGCAAGCTGAAAGGGGCATGCGAATTAGCGCATTGGGCAAAAAGACTGGCACGTATGCCCTGATTTACCTTCAAACTGCAGTTTTTCGGCGGCTTTACACACTCACCCTAAGGGACGTGGCGGGCCCCAGGGAAGTGTTTGCGTAAACAAAATCCTGGCTAAAAGCCGGATCTTGTCCCACGTTGTCCCACATAGTCCCAGTAGTTAAGCATCGTTAAGCATAGTTTCACTACCTGCTGCCTAATTTTGTCGTTTGGCACTGTCGTTTTACAATGAAAGCAGGCGGGAACACAATGGGGGACAATTACACCCAATATGTTGCTTGCTCATCGAAGCGCCATAATCCTCCAGGTCCGGGTCTTGTCTTCAAACTTCAGGCGAACAATATAAAGACCGGGCGCAACTCCCTGTCCGTACGCATCACACCCGTCCCATTCAAATCCGGAATGTTCAGTGCGCGCACGGAAGACACGCCTGCCAAGCATATCGAAGATCTCTGCTTCTGTGCCAGGAGATAATGAGGGAATACGCACTCTGTCACTACAGGCATAAAATGGATTAGGATACGGCGGCTGTGCAGCCATATCCGGATTGGAGTCAACGGGGGGTAGTAATGTAGGGGGACGTTCCCGGACCGCGATCCGGTCGCGGGCCTTGTCAATCAGAGTAGCGTAACGCGGCGAATCCACCGGACTCGACAGAACAATATCCATCACTCCGGCCTCCAGCGCCTCCCCGTCCGCAACATACCCCACGATACGGACCTCCCCCCTCATCTCGTCATAACCACTTTCCAGCACGACCCTGCTGTCGGTAGAAGTATACACCGAGGCGCCCGGCGCCGGAGAGGAAGCAATAAACTGAAAGCCCCGCATCGGGGTGTCGTATTGCAGCCTTAGCACATACCTGTCTTCCCCCTCGTTAATACGTTCCATGTGCGCTATGGCGTGTCCTGTTTTACCTGCCGGTACAGTGTCCACCGGAAGCAACACGTTATCGGGCCACTGACCCCGCGCAATTGCTTGCGACAGCACGGTCAGGTCGCGTACGTCGAGTGCGCCATCTCCTGCAGGAAACGGAAAGAGGTCCACGGCGGCCACTTGCACAGGCGTGGCCCCCAGCCGCGCCAGTACGAAGTCGATGGCATGCACAATGTCCATGACATCAACCGAGCCGTCACCCTCGGCGTCGCCGCGGCCACCGCGGCCCTTTCCGGTTACCGATACACTGGACGGGGAATTATCCCCGTTATGTGCGAAAAAAATCCTGGTCTGCTGTCGCCCAAAAGCCGTACTCGATGGAGAGAACCTCGCATACACATCCATGCTGTCTCCTGGCGCCACGGTACCGGAACGCGGACGCACCGTAAAAAGCGGATTATCGCTCGTTGTGTTCGTCAGCTGCAGATCCGCTTGATCGGCAGTGTTCTTCACCCGAACCAGCACGCTATCAGACGCTCCCACATGAACATCGCCCACATCGAAAGCCGATGAAGAAACACTGAAAACGGGCACCGGAGGGCGCACGGTGAGCGCATATTTTGCGGCTCCGACCACTATACCCGCATCGGCGCCATCCGATAACGCTTGCGCTCCCACCGCATTCGACAAGACAAGCGTATCGTTCCGGGAAACAGTTACCGCATCGGCACGGAGTTGCAGCGTAAGAAGAGGATCATATCGTCCCGATGACAAGGCGGCAAACCCTTGCCCCAGCAACACAACCCTGAGGACGCTTCCCGATGCATCGTATCGCAAAGTCCAGGACACGTTGTCGGACACCGCGTCGCCCCGCACGATATCCCCGAGACGCAGCTGATCAAGCAGCCAGCGCACATCGAACTGGATGCCCTTTACACCAGGCAGCGCTGTCAGATCAAGCGAGAGCGGTACATCTATGGTGTGACCTCCGGATCCGGATATAAGGCTTCCGCTCCCTTCGCTGAATTGCAAGGTACCGCTGGCGATACCGGTCGTGGCGTATGCTATCACGCTTATATCGTCAATACGGATATTGGCGGAACTACCCGCCCCCCCGAGCCCTTCGAAACGCAGCATTACACTGGATTGATCGAGGACAGAAGACGGCAACGGTACAGAAATATCGCGGTAATCCCCTGTTGCCGCCGGCAGAGCAGTCCCCGCCCCCAGCACGACGATCGGAAACGTGACCCCGCCATCGATGGAGGCCGTTACACGCAGATTGGCGCGATCATAGGTACGGGTCCGGCGAATCAAATACGTTAGCGAAGCAAGCCCGGCTCCGCCCAGGCTGAAGCCTGGCGTCACAGCGTTCGCAGCGATCGAGCCCCTATGCTCCAGGTTATTTCCCCCTGAACCCCCTGCATCGGAAGAGGAACTCGTCGTACCGGTCTTCCAGCCACTCCCCAGAGTCCACCCGGTCGGACCGTCTGGCGGGATCGCCCCGGTAAAATCCTCTTCAAAAGCGGTCGTCTGGGCGTATCCGGCGGCGAAGGGCAACAGCAGCCAGAAAAAAGAAAATAAAACGATGGGAACAGGCATGATGGATGATGCGCGACATCTCCGATACGCGCCGTGTCAAATGAGGCAGCAATAGCAGTCATGGCCACAGGTCATAAGACCGCTGATTCTGCTCATAGACACCCATTCTGCACAGATATAACCCCTGCCTCGAAATTTCTTTCGAACGATTTTCGCTGCTGGAAATAACCGGAGACGCCGCTAAAAATCCCCTCCTCCCAGTAACATGATTTTCTCCCGGTCGCAAACAATATCCTTCAGGGCGTTCCGCGTATCCACAATGCACCGGGCCTGTTCGGCGATATCCGCATAAGGAAATGCACTGTGATCCGTGACGATGACAACCACATCGAACGACTGGAGCATCTTTTCGGTAAGTGTAACGGATCTCAGCTGAAGCCCTGTGCCGGGTACCTCAAGTTCCGGAACATACGGATCACTATAGGCAAGGTGCGTCACGCCGCGCCGGGACAATAATTCCATAATGCGGAGCGCCGGCGAGTGCCTGGTGTCCGAAACATTCCGCTTGAACGCCACGCCAAGCACAAGCACCCTGGCATCGGGCAACTGTACAGGCTGTCCGGAAATAGCCCGCATTATCGCCTCCATGACATAATGCGGCATCGTCTCGTTGATCCTTGCCGAAAGCGTGATAAAGGACGTTTCGAAGTCATGGCGTCTTGCCAACCAGGACAGGTAATGCGGATCCACGGGAATACAATGCCCGCCCAGACCGGGGCCGGGGAAAAAAGGCAAGAATCCGAAGGGTTTGGTGGCAGCCGCTTCTACCACTTCCCAGATCGAAATGTCGCCCATCCGATCACACAATTGCGCCAACTCGTTCAGGAGCGCGATGTTGACGGAGCGAAAGATATTTTCCAGCAATTTCTCCATCTCGGCCACTCCGGGCGAAGAAACCGGGTGCACCTGTTCGCACACCTGCTCCATGGCCAGCACAGCCAGTTGCGTGCAGGTCCGGGTAACCCCTCCCACCACGACCGGGGTGTTCGCCGTGGTGAATTGCGTGTTGCCCGGATCGATTCGTTCGGGAGAAAACGCCAGGAAATAATTGCGGCCTGCGACAAAATCATCCGCCCCGACCGCCTCTTTACTCCGCTGCTCCAGCAAGGGCTGTACCAATTCTTCGGTGGTTCCGGGATACGTAGTGCTTTTCAACACGATCAACTGTCCCGGACGAAGGCGCTGTCCCAAGGCGCCCGCCGCCGACTCGATATGCCGCATTTCGGGATTTTTTTCGGTAGTGATCGGCGTAGGCACACAGATAAACACGACATCCGCTTCACCGGCTCTCGAGAAATCGGTACACACCTCTAACATTCCTTCCCGAATAACCCTGTGCAATACCTCCCCGGCAACCCCTTCCATCAAATGATTTCCAGCGGCAATCCGGCGCGCGCGCTCAGGGTTCAGGTCGATACCGATCGTCCGGAATCCGCGCCCGGCGAATTCGACCGCGAGCGGAAGCCCCACATAGCCCAAGCCTGCAACGCCGATAATTGCCTCTTTTGAGGAAATTTTTTCCGCCAGTTCACGGGCAACGCCTGTAAAAAACGGCGCGTCGGAATGGGGCGTTTCCGCATTCGATGCCTGGTTATCCATACCGTGTTACAATAACGTGAAACGAACGAGGAATACGGTAGCCGGCATAAGCAATGTCCTCGCAGGACACTAATCCATCCGGATCGTCCGCACCCAGTCTCGGTGCTCGGTATACCACGCGGCCAAACGACCTGCCCCCTCCGAAAAATCAATCTGCGGAGTCCATCCCAGCAGGGCGCCCGCTTTGGAGATGTTCGCCCAGGTAGCGGGCACATCGGCTTTGTGCCGGGCTGCAAAAACAAGATGGGCCTTCTTGCCCAGAAGCTCCTCAAACATATGAATAACATCCAGGATTACGACCGGCTGGTCGGAACCGAGGTTGAACACTTCGTATCCCACCTTCCCAAGAGCCAGAATAGTACCCCGGGCCGCATCGTCGACGTACGTAAAATCCCGCGACTGCCTGCCGTCTCCGTAAACGGTCAGGGGCTGTTCCTCCGCAATCCATCGAACAAAACGAAGGGGTGCCATATCCGGTCGACCGGCCGGTCCATACACTGTAAAATACCGCAAGACGGTGATATCCATGTCGTGCAGACAATGATAGGTATGGCACAGGGCCTCCGCTGCCTTTTTCGAAGCGGCATAAGGAGACAAAAGCTGATCCGTCGGCTGGTTTTCCCGGCAAGGCGCTTTCGTCGCGGCGCCGTACACGGCGGATGTCGAGGCCTGCACAAATTTCCCAACGCCGAACGTCCTGCAACACTCCAATAACGTCAGCGCCCCCTCCACATTGGTCTGTATATACAGATGGGGATCCGCAACGGACTGTCTGACGCCTGCCCGTGCAGCCAGATTGATCACCGCATCAAAAGATGCCCCCTCAAACACCTGCTCCCGAAGCGCTTCCCGATCGCATATGTCCAGTTCGCGAAAATCGAATGCCGGGCAACACAGGCGTTGCAGCCGCCATTGTTTCAAACGCACGTCGTACACATCGTTGAGATTATCGAGCCCTGTAACCGTATGCCCATCGTCGAGCAGTAACTCGACCACTTTCGATGCAATAAACCCGGCAGCGCCTGTTACGAGATAATGGCCCATGCTTTAAACCGGTGATCAGGACATACGTGCAGCAGCGCAAAAAACGATGCGCCTTTTACCCGCTCTGTTCCACAGTACTTCCCTGATTCTTGCGCACCAACGCAAGGTCATGCTCCACCATCTCCTCAATCATCTCCTGTATCGAGTAGCGGGGGACCCATCCCAGCTTTTTGCGCGCTTTGGAGGCGTCCCCCTGCAAAAGATGGACTTCGGCAGGACGGAAGAAATGCGGATCGACTTCCACGATCAAAGCGCCGGTCTTTCTGTCGTATCCTTTTTCTTCCACGCCCTCCCCTTCCCAATGAAGGTCGATACCCGTGTAACCAAAGGCCATTTCACACACCTGCCGCACTGTATGAACCTTACCCGTGGCCACCACAAAGTCTTCCGGTTCATCCTGCTGAAGAATGCGCCAGATTGCGTCCACATAGTCTTTCGCATGCCCCCAATCCCGACGAGCCTCCAGATTGCCGAGATACAGCCGGTCGTCAAGGCCGAGCGCAATCCGCGCCGCCGCTTGCGTGACCTTACGAGTCACGAACATCGCGCCGCGCCGCGGGCTCTCATGGTTAAACAGGATGCCGTTGCATGCATACATTCCATAGGCCTCCCGGTAATTCACGGTGATCCAATAGGCATACAACTTGGAAACCCCATAGGGACTGCGAGGATGAAACGGCGTGTTCTCGTTCTGGGGCATTTCAGCCACCTGGCCGAAAAGTTCAGAGGTGGACGCCTGGTAGAACCGGACACGGTCCCCCATCCCAAGCAGGCGAATCGCTTCGAGCAAACGCAGCGTCCCCAGTGCATCCACGTCCGTGGTGTATTCCGGCGTTTCAAAGCTCACCTGTACATGGCTCTGTGCGGCAAGGTTATAAACCTCGTCCGGCTGCACCGAACGAACGATATGGGTAAGCCGCGTCGAATCCGCCATATCCCCATGGTGCAGAATCAATCCCCCGGACTGCGTGGACGTATCGCTGATCAAGTGATCTATTCGCTGCGTATTGGGACGACTGAGGCGTCGCCGGAGGCCGTGCACCTCGTACCCCTTCTCAAGGAGCAATTCGGCAAGATACGCGCCGTCCTGTCCGGTAACGCCCGTGATAAGAGCTTTTTTCACTGTAGACATACGTTGTGGCTTGGTACTGGAAAGTGAAAGCCGGCGGGGCCCCGCTCGTCATGAAACATTCCGGACGGCTGCATCCCGGACCGGAACATGCGGCCTGCCTACGCTAAAATAATCGAATCCGATTTCCGCCATGCGTTTCGGGTCGTAGACGTTGCGGCCATCGAAAATGACCGGTTGCTTCATGCATTCCTTCATTCTTTCGAAATCGGGGCGCCTGAACTCGTGCCATTCGGTACACACGACAAGTGCATCGGCGCCCAGAAGCACCTCGTACATATCCCGCGAGTACTCCACAGCATCGCCCAGGCTTTGCCGGGCGGCATCTATAGCTTCCGGATCGAATGCCCGAACATGCGCGCCGTCGGCAAGCAGTTTTCGAATCACTACATGCGATGGCGCCTCGCGCACATCGTCGGTATTCGGTTTGAACGAAAGCCCCCAGACTGCGATCGTCCGGCCGGCAAGCGCTTCTCCTGACGAGGGTGGTCCATCCTTATCTTTTGCAAAATACGTGTGCACGAGCTCTGCGGGGATTCCACGCTGGCGCTCATTTACCTGGGTCACTGCGCGCAAGATGCGAAAATCATACGAATGTTCTTCCGCAGTATGACGTAACGCGTGAATGTCCTTGGGAAAACAACTTCCCCCGAACCCGATTCCAGCATACAAAAAGTGCTTCCCGATGCGGTTGTCCGCACCAATCCCGGCACGAATATGATCGACGTTGGCGCCAACCCGCTCGCACAGATTCGCAATTTCATTCATAAACGTGATCTTGGTCGCAAGAAAAGCATTTGCCGCATATTTCGTCAGTTCCGCCGAACGTTCATCCATCACCATAATGGGATTGCCCTGACGCACGAAAGGCTCGTAGATCAGAACCAGCGTCTCGGCCGCCTTGGGGGACGATGTACCGATCACCACACGATCAGGCTTCATGAAATCCTCCACCGCAGCGCCTTCGCGCAAAAACTCCGGGTTCGACACCACATCGAAATCCAGGCCGGGAGCCAATCCTCCATCTATAAGGGTCTCTCGTGTACGATCCGCCGTCCCGACCGGCACCGTGCTCTTGTTCACAATGATCTTATACGCGCGGGGAGAAGCCTTGCGAAGCAATACGGCGATATCGGCCGCTACGCCGAGCACATAGGAAAGGTCAGCGGAGCCGTCTTCATTCGGAGGAGTCGGGAGGGCCATAAAAATCACGTCGCATCCGTACACCGCCTCCTCAAGATCCAGCGTAAAGCGAAGACGCCCCTCGCGAATGTTCCGTTCAAAAAAGATCTCCAGACCGGGTTCGAAAATCGTAATGCGCCCTGCGCGGAGCTGCGCCACCTTCTGCGCATCGACATCGACACAAATGACGTCGTTGCCCATCTCTGCGAAACACGTGCCTGTTACCAGGCCCACATACCCCGTACCGATGACTCCAAGTTTCACTACGTTTACCGCGTATGGCGTACTCGTTCTCGTGATTCCGACGATTTGAACCCGATAGACATCGGGTGTGCATCCCCCGAAAATATCTTTACGGGCTCGACCAAACGGATGGCGTCCACCAACTCGATCGCAGGTCGAATGTCTGCAATCCGGAAACCGTGCCCTGCAAGCGTCTCTTCGTACACACGCGTATGCAGATCATCGAATCGGTTGGAAAACTCAATCTCTTTCCCATCGACCTCAATGGACCGGTACGTTCGCTGCAGGCCCCTGACCTCATCCGGTATATCACGCTCGTCTATCGACAGAAACCACTGCACATCCGCGTTCTTCAGCGCCATCAGGCCACCGGCGCGCTGTGCTTCCATAACGTGAATGCGGTGCCCTTCAACCTCGCCGAACAACCACATCAGCAAATCGAAAAAATGAATCCCGATGTTCATCGCGATGCCCCCGGACTTTTCGTCATCTCCTTTCCATGAATACCGATACCAGATGCCGCGTGAAGTAACATAGGTAAGGCGTACACTGTGCCGCCGATTCGTTTGCTGTTGCAGCCGTGCACGCAAGGCCAGAATATCCGGATGCAGGCGCAATTGAAGTACGGTATACACCGTTCCGGGATGTTCTTCTTCGAATTTCTGCAAATAATCCAGATTGGACGGCTTCAGAACAAGCGGCTTTTCGCAGAGTGCGTTGGCGCCCAGCCGCAAGGCAAGACGAATATGCGCATCATGCAAATGGTTCGGTGAGCAGATGGAGAGGTAATGCAGTTGCCGGGATTCCTTTTCCCGCCGAAGTTTTTCGAGATGACGATCGAATCGCTCTATCTCGGTAAAAAAAGCAGCGTCCGGAAAATACCGATCAAGGATACCCGCTGAATCGTGCGGATCGATGGCGGCCAGTAAATGGTTGCCCGTGTCCTTAATGGCTTTCAAATGCCGTGGGGCGATATAACCGGCCACGCCGGTGATAGCAAAGTTGTGCATAAAAACGTAGGGGGAACGAAAAACCGGAACATGTGCATCAGGATTCGCATCCGTACACGCGCACATAATCGACCTGCAGACGCTGGGGCCAAATGTCGGGATCCACCCCCTGCTGCCCACCCCAGGTACCGCCCACGGCAATGTTGAAAATCAAATGGAACGGGTGATCGAACGGCCAGTGCCGATCATCGGCCTGCGAATTGGTCAATCGCTCGTTTGCAAACGTAAAATACTGCGTTTCATTGACATAGCCGCGTATCTCCGACGGCGTCCATTCCACCGCATACACATTGAATTCCGAACGGGCCGTCGGTACTGCGATGGACGCACCCCGGTGCGTGCCCTTCGTATGATTGTATGCATCCGTATGCACCGTGGAGTGCACCTGGTCCGGGTTAAACCCCACATGCTCCATGATGTCAATCTCGCCGGCCCGGGGCCATCCTCCATATTTTTGCAGATCCGGCAGCATCCATATGGCGGGCCATGTGCCCCTGCCGGACGGCAGGATGGCGCGGGCCTCGAACCGGCCGTAGGTCCATTCCGCCCTTGAAAGCAGACGGGTGGAAGTGTACTCGCTGCCCCTCCAGGATTCCCTGTGCGCCTCGATGATCAGGATGCCATCCTCGACCCGGACATTCTCCGAACGCTCCGAGGTGTAATACTGTAATTCCTCATTGCCCCATCCGTGGCCCCCTGTGTCATAGCGCCACTTCGAGGCGTTCGGGAGACCGTCCTCATCGAATTCGTCGCTCCATACCAGATCGCCTATTTCGCAAACGCGTAACTCGGGAAGAGGCTCGGGCTCTTCTTCCGACATGGCGCATGCACTACTCATACACACAAGGACCGGCAAAAATAAACAGGGTATGTGCTTAATGCGAATCACGCTTCCACTTCTTTCAATTCATTGGCCAGATACCAGGCATATGTTTTCGAAAACCCCTCCCGTATAGGAGTCCGGGCACTCCAGCCAAGATTCTTCATCCGGGAAACATCCATGAGTTTACGCGGCGTACCGTCCGGTCGGGTCGGGTCGTAGCGTATAGCGCTTTCGCTACCCACCACGCCCCGGATGATTTCGGCCAATTCTGTGATAGAGATATCCTCCCCAACGCCTACGTTAAGCATGCCGTCGCTTGCCGTTGCATACAACTTGTCCGCCGACAGGCCCAATACGTAGAGAATCGCATCCGCCAGATCGTCCACATACATGAATTCGCGGCGCGGCGTCCCGGTCCCCCACAGCGTCACTGGCGCATCCGGGGCTCCAACGCGCTTTGCCTCGTGAAATCTTCGCAATAAAGCCGCCGGAACGTGTGACGTCTCCGGATCGAAATTATCATTCGGGCCGTATAAATTCGTCGGCATTAACGTAACGAAATCATCCCCGTATTGCTTCCGATACGCTTCGCATGTTCTGGCGCCGGCGATTTTCGCCACTGCGTACCATTGATTTGTGGGTTCAAGAGGTCCCGTCAGTATGCATTTCTCGGGCATGGGTTGTGGGGCATGCTTCGGATAAATGCATGAACTTCCAAGAAAAACAAGCCGCCGTACGCCGTATTTGTGTGCAGAACGAATCACATTCGACTGAATGGCAATGTTGTCGGAGATAAAATCCGCGGGATATTGATCGTTCGCCAGAATGCCGCCGACCACCGCGGCTGCAAGTATCACAAAGCCCGGGCGCTCCTGCTCGAAAAACACATCAACAGCCTCTTGATCGAGCAAATCGAGTTCGTCGCGCGTACGCAGCAACAACCGGTGACAGCCCTCGGACTGAAGACGGCGTACAACCGCCGAACCGACCAGACCACGGTGGCCTGCGACGAAAACAGGAACTCCAGCATCGTTCAAAGACATGATCCAAACGATTGATTGCTGTGCATTACCAATTGGGCATCCTGATTCCGGAACATCATACGCTGCAGGTATTATGCGCAGAAGCCCGACTTGCTCCCAAAATCCCGCATAATACCTGCTAACGCGGTTCCTTATCCCTTCCTTCCATAGCTCACTTTCATCCGGATATGGCATATGCCGTAATCATGGCGGGCGGAATCGGTAGTCGATTCTGGCCGCAAAGCCGCGAGAACAATCCCAAGCAATTTCTGGCGATTCACGGCGGAGATACACTGATCCGCAGCACCATGTCCCGCTTGCGAGGCATCATCCCGGACGAGAACGTTTTTGTCGTCACGCACCGCCGGTACGTCGATCAGACACAGGAACAACTTCCCACCGTTCCCGCGGAAAACATCCTTGCCGAGCCTGTCGGACGCAACACGGGGCCATGCATTGCCCTTGCCGCCATACAATTGCTTGCGCGGGACCCCGACGCCATCATGATCGCCTTGCCGGCCGACCATGTCATCCGTAACTCCAGGCGGTTTCACAAGGCGCTCCGCACCGCTATCGGCAAGGCAAAAGAAAAGGATACCCTCGTTACGATCGGTATCGAACCTACCCATCCGGAGACAGGATACGGGTACGTGCAATACGAAGGGCACGTCGATCGTGACCTGAAAACGCCGGAGGCCCTTCCTGTCCGGACCTTTGCCGAGAAACCCGACATCGAAACCGCCGAACGCTTTCTGGATTCGGGGGATTTTCTCTGGAACAGCGGGATTTTTGTGTGGCGCGCCGATTCTATCCTGAACGCTATACAACACCATCTGCCCAAGGTCTTTCGGGCCTTCGAACCCGTACGGGATGCGCTCGGTACCGCACAGGAAACCAAGGCTGTCTCGGAAGCTTATGCTAAAAGCCCCACTATTTCGATCGATTACGGGGTCATGGAGCGGGCAGACAAGGTGTTTGTGGTGCCCGCCTCATTCGGTTGGAGTGACGTCGGCGACTGGGCAGCGGTGTATACGCTTCGCAAAAAAGACAAACAGGGTAATACGCTCAATGGGAACGTGATTCTGAACGACTCGAGCAGATGCCTGATTGACGCCAACCAGCGACTCGTCGTGCTGATAGGCATGCACGACACGATTGTGGTCGATACGGAAGACGCCCTGCTGATCTGCAACCGGGAAAGCGCCCAACAGGTTAAAAACATTGTGGATTACCTGCATGCGCACCGGCTTGAGGACTACTATTGAATCAACGTGCCGAAAAAAACCGCCCTTTTATCCCTTCTGATTTTTTCTTCATCCTTTTTTCCGAAACCCTACCATAATCGCCACGTACCCTCTTGTTGGAATCGGTTTTTTCCGACATCTGGGCCGACCATGAGGCGACCCTTTGCAAGGCCATGGCCAATATTCGCCTCCCTATCCTGATCGCGGGCGTCCTGCTCGCTGGCAGCCTGACGCCTGCCTCAACAACCCTCGCGCAGACTACTGTCGAGGGCGCGCAAGAGCCTCTCACGCTGACGCTTGACGAAGCGATCCAGATTGCCCTGGTTCATAACTATGCGATGCGGCTCGAGCGCCTTAATGTCGAGCAGGCTTCCGCGCAGGTTCGCGAAGCCTGGGGCGAAGCATGGCCTCTTATCGACGTAACGTCCAGTTATACGCGCAACCTGAAAAGCGCCAATCCCTTTGCAGGTTCGGAAGCGGGAGGATTGTTCAGTTCGTTCGGTTTTATTGACTGGTTATCGTTCAATGAACGGGCGCGCACAGACACGGATACAGAAACTGCGCCCATTGATTTCGACGAATTCATAGATCGGCAGGAGAGTGGACTGGATGCTATCGGGGCCGGTTTTGGAGGAGACACCAATCCCTTTGCGGTGCCCAACGAATTTCTGAACAGTATCTCCCTCAGCCAAACGATTTTCTCTGCCGATGTCTTTGTCGGAATCCGGGGGGCAAGATATTACAAAGATCTGACCGACGAAGTCCTGAACCGGCAGCGGCAAATCGTTCTCCACGAGGTGCGTGAGACATTCTATCAGGCGCTGCTATCCCTGAAACAGGTGGAAGTCGTTCGTATGAGTGTTGAGCGCACGCAGCTCACGCTCGACGAAACGATCCGGCGAGTGAGCCAGGGTCTGGCGCCGAAATTCCAGCGCCTGACGGCGGAGGTCGAGCTTGCCAATCTTGAAACGCAACAAGTCGAGGCCGCCGGCCTCGCAGCACAAGCAATCGACAATCTCAAGATGCGGATTGGTATTCCGGTTGATCAGCCGATACGGCTGCGAGGCAATCTGGAAACCGAAGAGCGGGGCCGCTTCCTGACCGTGTCGGCGGAAAACGCCGTCGACATGGCGCTGGCGCATCGACCGGACCTCGAACAGGCGCGCCTTGCGATCGAGTTGCAGCGAGTGGACCGCCGTTTGGCCATGACACAGTATATGCCGCAACTCAGCGCCGTCGCCAGTGTCAGTTACATAGGCCGGGTGCCGGATGATCGGACGCGCATCGTTACGGAGAACCGGGATGACTTCATCTACCGCCGCGAGTCCATTGATTTTTTCTCGCAGAGCTACTGGAATCCCGCCATAAGCGCCGGCGTACGGCTCACCTGGAACATTTTCAACGGATTTCGCACGGGGGCCCGGGTGCAACAACGAAGCATTGCGTTGCATCAGGCCGAACTGCAATATGACCAGACCCGGCAACAGATACGCATGGAGGTACAGGGGGCATTGCGGGATCTCGAAGCCGCGCAGCAACGGATTCTGGCCCAGGAACAAAACGTTCAGCGAGCAGAACTGAATTACGAATACGCGCGGGCCCGGCTCGCGGAAGGCATCGCCTCACCGGTCGAGGAACGCAACGCTTCCGAGCAGTTGGACCAGAGTCGTCTCAACCGACTCCGCGCCCTGTACGACTATCTTTTAGCCCAGAGCGCTCTGGAAACGTCCATGGGCATGACGCAATGGAATGCCGCGGAGCCTCGCCTTACGAGCAAATAACCTCTCCTTTATTGGATCTCATGACTCCGTCCGACTATCGATCCCGGCCCCCCAGGCACAGCGGTCTTGTGCGGAATATCCTTGCTACAGGGCTGTGTGCTATCTGCGCCGCGATGCTCCTTACGGGCTGTGGAACAGAACCCCCGAATGGCGCCCGGAGCGCACCCGCCGTGGTTGAAGAAGGACGTGCAATCCGCGTGGAAACCCTTGTGCTCGAACCCACCGTATTTCGGGATATCATTCAGCTCACCGGATCGGTCGAAGCCTTCGATGACGCACGTTTATCGGCGCAAACAAGCGGCACGGTAGTCACGGTCGAACCCCTCGGAACCTACGTCCGCAACGAGGGGACTGTCGCTCAAATCAATCCTTCGGTGCCGGAATCGGCTGTTTCGCAAGCCAGCGCTATCGTCGAAGCCGCCGAGGCGCAATTCAGGCTTGCCCGGGAAAACCTGACACGCAACGAGCCCCTCTTCGCTGACTCGGTCATCAGCGCCATCGAGTGGGAAAGCGTACAGGCGCAGTACAATCAATCCAGAGCGAACCTTGCGCAGGCCGAAGCCGCCCTGGAACAAGCCCGTACCACGCTGGCGCAAACCCGGATCGTGGCGCCGTTCGACGGTACGGTCGAAGAACACTTTGTCGAACCCGGCGAACAGGTCACGCCCGGGATGACGGTGGCTCGCCTCATCAATACCCGCCGCGTCAAAGTCGTTTCGGGCGTACCCGAGCGGTATGCCGCGGACATCCTGCCCGGCACTCCCGTTCACGTCAGTTTCGAGGCATACCGGGGCAACCGCATCGAAGGACTGGTATCGTTCGTCGGACGCGCCGTCGATCCGCAAAGCCGGACCTTCCCGATCGAGATCGTTATCAACAATCCGGACGGGACCATCAAGCCGGAAATGGTGGCGCGCGTCGAGGTCACGCGGGAGACGATCGAGAATGCGCTGGTTGTGCCGCGCGCCGCAGTCATCCGTACCGAGAACGGTCACATTGCCTACCTGATCGAGAACCGGGATGGAATACCGACTGCGGTACAGCGGAATTTCGTGCCGGGACCTGATTTTGGAGCATACGTCGTGGCCACGAACCTTCAGCCCGGCGACGAAGTGATCGTTCTCGGACAATCGAGAGTCACCGACGGAGACAGGATCGAGATAGCAACCCGGCATTCCACATCTCGGGAAATGTCTATAGAGCAGCCGGAAGTACCGATGGACCGGTAAAGGATCTGCGGCGCGTATTTCCCCCCGCCGGTCCGATCTCCAAACGCTACCTATCGAGTTATGAAAATCACTAACATCTCGATCAAGTATCGTACGAGCATTGTCGTCCTGACAGCAATCATCGCCATCGGCGGCCTGTACAGCTATGTAACGATTCCGAAGGAAGCCGCGCCATCCATCGAGATTCCGCAAATTATCGTCACATTGCTATATCCCGGGGCGAGTCCCGACGATGTGGAATCCCTGATCACGCAGCCTGTCGAACGCGAGGTGCAGGCAATCAACGGCATCAAGGAAATTCGTTCCACATCCACTCAGGGCGTATCCACCATCATCGTGGAATTCAACCCGGACGTTTCCCTGGACGACGCCTATCAGAAGGTGCGCGATAAAGTGGACGTAGCCCGGCCTACGCTACCCAGTGAAATAGAGGAGCCCATTATCAGCGAGATCGACTTCGATGAATTTCCCATCATGACGGTCAATCTGGCGGCAAATTACTCGCTGTCGCAACTCAAGGAAGTAGCGGAAAATCTCGAAGACGAGATTGAAACCATTCAGGAAGTTCTTGAAGTGGATGTAGTGGGTGGTCTCGAGAGAGAGGTGCAAATAGATGTGGACCTGAATGCACTTCAGGGATACAACCTCGCGTTCATGGATATCGTGGACGCCATCCGTGCGGAAAATACCAACATGCCGGGCGGATCGGTGGATGTCGACCGTCTGAACTATCTGGTTCGTGTCGACGGTACGTTCGACATCCCCGACGAGATCGAAAACATTGTCATCGAGGCGCCTGGAGGACAACCCATCTACGTACGTGATGTCGCCGATGTCGATTTCGGTTTCAAGGACCGGGCATCGTACGCTCGCCTCCAGCTCTTCCGCACCGAAACGGACGATGGCGATCTCGTGCGGACGGATGATCAGGATATTCTGCAAGTGATCAGCCTGAATGTCAAGAAACGATCCGGGGAAAACATCATCCTGACGGCGAAAGCCGTTCAGGCGACGGTAGACGAATTCGCATTCCCGCAGGGCACGCGCATCCTCATCACCGGCGATCAAAGTGAGGATGTCCAGAACATGATCGATGATCTGGAAAACAATATCATCAGCGGCCTCATTTTCGTAGTGGCCGTACTGTTGTTCTTCCTCGGCGTGCGCACCGCGACCCTGGTCGGCGTCGCCATACCCCTTTCCATGTTCCTTTCGTTCATCATTTTCCAGGCATTCGGCTACACACTGAACTTCATTATCCTGTTCAGTCTGATCATTGCCCTCGGCATGCTCGTGGACAACGCCGTAGTCATCGTGGAAAACATCTACCGATACAGGGAAATGGGGTATTCGCGGTTCGAGGCGGCGCGGCGCGGCACCGCCGAAGTCGGCGGGCCGGTCGTCGCTTCCACGGCCACTACGGTCGCCGCCTTCGTACCCATGCTGTTCTGGCCGGGTATCATCGGCGAATTCATGCGTAACATGCCGCTTACGCTCATTGTCACGCTTTCGGCCTCCCTCTTCGTGGCGCTGATCATCAACCCGGTAATCACGGGTATTTTTGTGCGGCTTGAATCGGAAGAGCGTAAAAAATCCCGGAGAAGCACTCGACTCGGTAGCCTACTGGTCCTGCTCCTGCTCGCGGTGCTGATGGGCCTTGCCAATTACAAGATGCTGGTCGTATTCGCCATCGCCATCCCGGCGGTAATATGGATCCATGCAAAATGCTTCAAGCCGATCGGCGATTATTTCGCGCAAAAACTCCTGCCGCGCATCATAACGACCTATCGATCGCTCCTTACCTGGATGCTTTACCGGGATTACAACGTTCGCCGACCCTGGCTGCGCAACACCGGGGCGCTTGCTTCCCTGACCGCCGGATTCGTTCTGTTGATCGGAAGCGGCTTGCTGGCGGGCGTGGGAAGCCCCGTGGCGGGAGGGCTGTCCGGACCCGCCCTGCTCCTTATGATACCGGGGATCATCTTCCTATTGCTTGGGATACTCGGCACTATGCTGCATTGCCTCGAAAGCATATTTCTCGGCGGCTGGAAAAGCGTACGCGCAGGTCTCATCTTCGGCGGCGTCATGCTGGTGATCCTGTTTCTCATCAGGCTGGGTCCGCAGGAAATTCCTTTCTTCGTCATCGTCAATCTTATGGCGTTGCCTGCCATCATTTGCGGCACAGGCCTGCTCGGAGCGATTTTCAATCGCCGCAAACGCAAAATACTGCTGCTTACAGACAACCGGGCGCGTCTGCTGACCGGCGCCATGGGCGCCTTTATAAGCATCTTTACGGTGTTCCAGCTGGCGCCTACCGGGATCGAGTTCTTTCCGGAAAATGACCCCCGTCAGGTATGGGTCACCCTGGAGGGGGCGCTCGGCACCAATGTGGACGCCAGTAATAATATAGCAGCCACTGCACACGACCGTATCCTGAACCTGCTCGACAATACGCCCGAATCGGAAGCCAATCTTAAAAGCGTTCTGGTCAACGTCGGGGTAGGCGGTGACGCTATGTTCGGAGGAGGAGCGCAAAGTTCGGAAGTTTCCCGGGTCACACTGAATCTTGCGGACTATGCGGATCGCGAGGAAGCAAGCACCGAGACGCTTTCGAAGATCCGCGACCGGCTGCAAGGCATTCCCGGAACGGACATTACGGTCGAGCAAAGCCAGTTGGGACCCCCAACCGGCCTGCCTGTCAATATTGAAATTTCCGGGGAAGATTTCGCAATGATCCGCCAAATCACCCACGAAGTGCGCCAGATGCTTGTGGAGGGAGTGGAAAGCGGCGAAATTCAGGGACTTGTGGACGTAAGCGACGACCTGAATGAAGGGCGTCCTGAAATGCAGGTTCATATCGACCGGGAGCGGGCTGCCCGTTTTGGATTGAACACCAGCAACATCGCCACTACGATCCGCGCAGCGATCAACGGGGTCGAAGCAGGTAAATTCCGTACAGGCGAAGACGAATACGACATCACGGTACGGCTTCGGGAAGCCGACCGGGCCGGTCTGGAGAGCATCAAGAACCTTACGGTCCTTCACGAAGGCAACCAGATCCCTGTCACTGCCGTGGCGGACTTCGATGTGGGCAGCGGCCTCGGGTCTGTTACACGCCTCGACCAGCAGCGCGTATCTACGGTGACGGGAAGCGCCGCGCCAGGCATACCCGGCCCGCAGGTACTTGCAAGCGTGCAGAGGTATCTGACCGAATACGAAGCGAACCTGCCGGTCGGGTACGCGATGACCTATACCGGCGAAAGCGAAGAGCAGGAAGAATCATTTGCTTTCCTGACCACGGTGTTGCTGGTTGCCGTATCGCTCATTTTTATGATCATGGTGGCGCAGTTCAATAGAGTGACGGTGCCCTTCATCATCATGCTGGCCGTAGGATTCTCCCTGATCGGGGTGCTGCTGGGTCTCATCCTTACACGCACACCGTTCGGGCTGTTCACGTTCATCGGCATTATTTCACTGGCCGGCATTGTCGTGAACAACAATATCGTTCTGGTCGATTACATCATGCAGTTGCGAGATCGGGGGATGGACAAACACGCTGCCATTATCGAAGGCGGCGCCACGCGCCTGCGACCGGTTCTCCTGACCGCATTGACGACGATACTGGGCCTTATTCCGCTCACGTTCGGGATCAACATCGATTTCGTGGGGCTGCTGACGGAATGGCGCCCCAATTTCCAGTTCGGCTCCGAGAATACGCAGTTCTGGGGCCCGATGGGCACGGCGATCATCAGCGGACTGGTCTTCGCTACGTTCCTGACCCTCGTCATCGTACCCGTGATGTATTCGACGTTCGATTCGCTCGCAAACAGGCTCAGGAGCATCTTCGGACGCAAACAGGAAGCCGGCAGCGAAAAGGACTAGGGTCTTGTTAACACTATGCAGCGGCGCTCTGCGGGGCCTATTTTCCTGCCAGGCCAGGCGCCGCGAGCGCAGTGTGCCCCAGCCACATAAGAGAGCGGCAACGCCGCATGAAATATGGAGCCGATGTGCCGGAAGAGCCGGTAGCGACGCATGAAACGGTTAAGCGACTTCGCCGATGCACATCTTCGCATATTCGATCGGCCCGCTCCTCCCGCACCGGATGAAATAACAAGCGTACACCTCATCGGGATTTGCGGTACCGGCATGGGATCCCTCGCCGGACTTCTCCAGGACGCGGGGCATGCGGTGCAGGGAACCGACGAGCACTATTACCCGCCCATGAGCACGCGGATTGCGGAGGCGGGCATTATCATGCTCGAAGGATACGATGCAAAGCATCTGGATCCGCCCCCGGATCTGGTGATCGTGGGCAACGCCTGCACCCCGACCCATCCGGAAGCATCGTACGCCAGGGAACAGGGCCTCACCCAGTTGTCCCTGCCCGAAGCCATCGCACACTTCTTCCTGAATGATCGGAAGCCGCTGGTTATTGCCGGCACGCACGGCAAGACGACCACCACCGGCATGCTTGTCCATATCCTGCAGGCCGCCGGGGCGGACCCGGGCTTCCTCGTAGGCGGATTGCCCGCAAACGGCGGCCCTTCGTGCGGCGTCGGCGCCGGCCCTCATTTTGTCATCGAGGGCGATGAGTATGACAGCGCCTACTTCGACAAGCGTCCGAAGATGATGCACTACCGGCCTGCCAGCGCCGTCATCACGTCACTGGAATTCGATCATGCAGACCTCTACGATACCTGGCAGGATTATCGCGAAGCATTCCGGGAATTCGCGGGCCTGGTCGACCCCGAGGGGCTTCTTGTATTGAACGGGAACGATCCTGAAGTACGGGCGCTGGCAGACTATACCCGGGCTCGCGTAGCCTGCATCGGCTTCGCAAACGAGGAGATCGCCGCCGGAAACGTACGCCCCGCTCCCGGTGGGCAGCGATTTACGCTGCTGTTGCATGGCCGGGAACAGACGGATGTTTTTTTGCCCATGAGCGGGCGACATAACCTGCTCAATGCGCTGGCCGTCTGTGCAATTGCGCTGGACGAAGGCATCACCCCCACACAGATCTCGGAGGGATTCGCCTCTTTTCCCGGAATGAAACGCCGTCAGGAAGTGCTGGGCGAGGCAAACGGTGTCCTTGTAGTGGACGACTTTGCACACCATCCCACGGCGGTAAGCGAAACGGTCCGCGCAACCGCCGAACGATGGCCCGACCGCCGCATCGTGGCCGTTTTCGAGCCGCGTTCCAACTCAAGCCGTCGAAAGATATTCGAAGAACCGTACGGACAGGCCTTCGACCGGGCAGACGCCGTGTTTATAAGCGCTCCACCGGTACGTCACAACGACAGGGCAGCTGATCTGCTGGATGCGGAAAGCGTCGGCGATATCCTCAAAGCCCGCGGCGTCGCTGCAACTATCCGACCCAATGCGGAGCGCCTCCTTCCCCCGCTTCTGGACACACTGCGCTCGGGAGATGTGGCGCTGATCATGAGCAACGGCAGCTTCGACGGACTCCATAGCCGCCTGATCACAGCACTCAGGAAGCGTGAGCCGGCAGCTGCGAAGCCCGGATGATGTGGGCGTAAAAAGACATACGGGGCGCAATAACCGGAGATATATCGTATTCTACGCATTCCCGCAAACAACCCAGGCCAATCCGAAGACCTTCATGCGCAGTTTCCCTGTCCTGTTCTGTATCCTGCTTGCCGCCATGAACATATTGTCCGGGTGCAACCCCGGAACTCCCTCAACTCCCGCCGCACCCGATGACGATGCTCTGCGCGCCCGCGCCGACTCGCTGGCGCATGCCCTCCTCATCGTGGATGGCCATATCGATGTGCCGTACCGGCTTGATGCGTTCCATGAAAATATTTCCGAAGAAACCTTCGGCGGAGACTTCGACTATCCGAAGGCCATAGCGGGCGGTCTCGACGCTCCGTTCATGTCGATCTACATCCCGGCGGTCTATCAGGAAACCGGCGGAGCCGCGGAAAAGGCGGATTCGCTGATCGACATGGTAGAAGGATTTGTCGAGCAGTGGCCGGACAAGTTTGCCTTTGCCCGGTCCGTGGCGGATATCCGGGCCAACTTCGAGGCAGGACGTATCTCGCTACCGATGGGTATGGAAAACGGCGCCCCCATCGGCGATGACCTTACACGCCTGCAATATTTCCATGAGCGGGGTATTCGATACATCACACTGACGCATTCTCGCGTCAATCAACTCAGCGATTCGTCCTACGACTCGACCCGGGTTCATGATGGCCTGAGCGATTTGGGTAAAGAAGCGGTTCGTGAAATGAACCGGCTGGGAATCATTGTCGATATCTCGCATGTCTCCGACGAAGCATTCTACGATGCGATGGAAATCACCGAAGCGCCCGCTCTGGCAAGTCACTCTTCCCCCCGGCATTTTACGCCTGGATGGGAGCGCAATATGGGCGACGCCATGATCCGGCGCCTCGCCGAAAACGGCGGAGTCATTATGGTCGTCTTCGGATCGACATTCCTGCGCGCGGAATACGATGCGGAGGGGGACTCTGTCCGGGCAGCCATTGGACAGGAATTAGAGACCGCCGGCTATGAGCAAGATTCGGAAGCATACGTACGCCGTTTCGAGGAGTATCGTAAGGCGCACCCGGTCGGCTCGGTCGAAGACATTGTGGCGCAGATCAACCATGTCGTTGCGCTGACGAGCATCGATCATGTAGGGCTCGGATCAGATTTCGACGGCGTTTTTGCGCTACCGGCCGGCATGCAGGATGTCTCCATGTATCCGAACCTGATCTACCACTTGCTCAAGGAAGGGTATAGCGACGAAGATATCCGGAAGATATTGGGCGAAAATGCACTGCGCGTCTGGTCCGATGTGGAACAGGTGGCGCGTGCGATGCAGGATACCGGGCAGGAATAAAGGAGCAGAAATTTTTTAATACACCACTTCTTCGAGCACAAGCCCATGGGCAGGCGCCGAGGGCCCGGCGGCGCGACGATCTTTCCGGGCAAGAAGGCGCGCCATATCTTCTACGGGACGCTTGCCGTGCCCTATCTCCAGCAGCGTTCCCACCAGCGCGCGCACCATACCGTGCAGGAACCGGTTTCCCGTTATCTCGAAACAGGCGTCCCCGTCGTCTGATTCGTGCGTCCAGCGCGCCTCGTGCAGGGTGCAAACACGGTTCTTTGCTTCCGACTGCGTAAGACAGAACGTATCGAAATCGTGTTCGCCGAGGAGGGTATCGGCAGCGGCCTGCATGCGCGCAAAGTCCGGTTCCGGTCGGATATGTACGCGCATATGCCGATCCAGCGCGCGGAATCCGGTGGCGATGTAGTAGCGGTAGCGCCGGAGGCGGGCATCGTAGCGGGCATGAAAGCCGTCGGGAGCCATGGTGAGCGTGCGGACAGCGATGGCGTCGGGAAGCAGACCGTTCAGGGAAGCGAGAAGGCGGTGCGTATCTATGTGGACCTCGCCCGGAGAGGTATCCACAAGAAAATGGGCAACCTGCCCCCGGGCATGTACGCCGGCGTCGGTGCGACCTGCCCCGACAATCCCTGTCGGGGTGCGCAAGACTGTGGCGAGCGCCTTCTCGAGCGCGCCTTGCACCGTCGGCCTGCCCGGCTGGATTTGCCATCCGGAAAAAGGCGCGCCGTCGTATTCTATCGTCATGCGGTATACAGGCATCGTATGCGCGTCGCATCGGCGGATATCGTATTTTGCACGCGCCGGTCAGGACGCGCCGCCGGTAGACCGGACGGTCTACCTCAGGAATCGTTCGGTGGCGCCGCCGGTATTACCCCACACCTGCGCCGGGGAGTCTTTCCCCCAGGGCCTGTTAAAACAGACCGGGATATATTCCCGGAACATTCCCGATGACCGTTCCTACGCGCATCTATCTGACGGGTTTTATGGGGAGCGGCAAGAGCACCCTCGGACCTCGCCTCGCGGACCGGCTTGGGTATAACTTTGTCGATCTGGATCGAAATATCGAGCGGGCGGCGGGCAGCACGGTGCAGACCATTTTTGCCAATCAGGGAGAAGAAGCGTTCCGGCGCCTCGAAGCCGAGCACTTACACACGGTATCGCACGTCGAGCGGGTTGTCATTGCGCTTGGAGGCGGTGCGGTCAGCCGGGTAGAAAACCTGCGTTTCGTAAAGGCACAGGGGTGCCTGATCTATCTCCGCATGACGCCCCGGCATCTGGCGGATCGACTTGAAAAACGGGCCGCATCCCGGCCCATGCTGCATGAGCAAGGCCGCCCCCTGTCCGGAGCCTCCCTGCGTAAACGTATCGCGGCCTTGCTGGCGCAAAGGGAATCGTTCTACGAACAGGCTGACATCGTGCTGGATGTGGAGATGGGACCTGTGGATAACAATGTCTCAGCAGCTATGAAAGCGCTGGAAAAGCAAGGCGGGAAGTAAGAGCCGGCTTAGGTCCTGGAGCGCGGCAACAAGACCATCCAACGCCGAACCGCAAAATCGCAACCGGGAAAAGGGACCTTGGGACGCGCATTCGAACAAAACATCGGGCCCGGGATATCCTGCAAACTCGCGGCCAACCGCACGTTTATGTTTTGAGAAAAGGCGCGTCCCAAGGTCCTCGCCCATGCGGATTTAATCAGAGGTTCCTATAGTGTTCCTTCAGGCCAGCCGGAACGAACGGCGGTGGTGCGGGGTCGGGCCGTGCCGGGCAAGCGCCGCATAGTGCTGCTTTGTAGGATACCCTGCATTCGCCTTCCACGCATAGGCGGGATAGTCATCATGCAGCCTGTGCATCAGGCGATCGCGCTCCACCTTCGCAATCACGGATGCCGCTGCAATCACACGGCACCGGCGGTCCCCTTGTACGATCGTTTCGAAGGGCTGCCTTGCATCGGGAAAACACCGGTTCCCGTCGATCAGCAGGTAGTCCGGTTCGGGGGCCAGGTTCGAAACCGCGCGCCGCATGGCCTCCATAGCCGCCCACAGGATATTCAGACGATCGATTTCCTGGGGCGAACACAGGCCGACGCCGATGCCTGACGCACTTGCCCGGATAGATCGGGCCAGCTTTTCGCGCATGGCAGGCGAGAGAAGTTTGCTGTCGGTCAGATCCGGAAGGTGTACGTCGGGAGCAAGAATCACGGCAGCAGCGACGACCGGACCCGCCAGACATCCTCGCCCTGCTTCATCTACGCCGGCAAGGCGTTCGTAGCCTTGTTGCCGGAGCGTGTACTCGAAGCGCTGCGAAGGAAGCCTGGACTGTGCAACCATAGCAATACCGGCAGCTATTCGTCGTACTGATCCGGCAGATCGTTCTCGTAGAGCACGACATCTCCTTCGCGGAGGAACGATGCAAGAAAGGCCTGGGCATCCCGCAAGGCATCGAAGACGTGCAGATTTTCCGCCGGGAAATTTTTGGCCTGTAGTCCCTCCCTGATGGGGGTCGTTTGCTTGCGACCCACGAGCAGCGCAAGATCCGCATGATCGGCGATATGCTCGCCCAGCAAGCGGTTTTCTTCGTGTTGCCGCTCGCCAAGTTCAATCATGCCGGGCGTTACGATGATGCGACGCCCCGAGCGGAACGTTCCAAGTATCTCCACGGCGTTCAGCGCGCCGACCGGATTGGCGTTGAAGGCGTCGTCGATGATGGTCACCGGGCCTTCCCGGCGCAACTGAAGCCGGTGCGGAACAGGTTCGATCTGCTCCACGACGTGCGTCATCTGGCGCAAGCGCAACCCCATCCCGCATCCGACCGCCAGCGCCAGAAGAATGTTGGTTACGTTGTGCGCTCCGAGAAGCCGGGTCCGGAAACGCTGCTCCGTTCCGTTCCTGTCGCGCACAAGAAAGGACGTTCCGCGATGGTCGTACCGGATATCGAAGGCCGCAAGATCGCCCCCCGGATGTCCCTGTGCGGAAATGCGCCATATCCGGCCGCGGGCCTGCTCCGTCATCGCCGCCACCCGATCATCGTCCATGTTAAGAACAGCCACACCCTCCGCATCCATGTTGGCGATCATGCGGGCTTTTTCGTCCGCAATACGGTCGATGGTTCCCATGCTTTCCAGATGCGCAATCCCGATTGACGTCACTACGCCGATATGGGGCCGAACCAGACCACACAGTTCGTCCATATCGCCGGGGTGACGGATACCCATTTCAAGCACGAGGACCTGATGCTCCGCCCGCAGCATGTTATTCACGACGAGGCAAAGACCCATGGGCGTATTGTAGGAACCGGGAGTAATGAGGGTCTGGTAACGCAGTCCAAGAATATTTCCGATGATGTTCTTGGTGCTCGTTTTCCCGTAAGACCCGGTAACGGCAACGATCTTCAGGTCGGACCGTCTGCCAAGCCGGCGGCGGGCCTGCCGCTTGAAACCCTCGCGAATACGTCGTTCCACAGGATGCATCAGGGCGGCGGCGGCAAGCACCCAGGCAGGCGCCAGGAAATCCGCCAGAAACAGGCCCGCCAGATACCAGATAAGGTCGGCGAGATCGCCCCGGAGCCAGATAGATAATCCCCCTGCAATGGGCAGAATCGCCAGCAAGGCAGCGGTCGCCAGCAGGCGTTGCATCCGGTTGGTATACTTCAGGGGTTTTTTCTCGCGGTCGCTCCGGTAGCGGCGCGAGGAGGCGAAGGTAACCGCCCAGAGAGGCAACGCCACAGCGGCGACAGGAAACGGAGCGAAAAAAGCGGCAGCGATGGCTACGAGAACCAACTCTGCAAGTGCAAGTTTGTGTGAGAGACGGAATACGAGCGTACGAAAACGATGGACAACCCAGGCACGGAATTCTCCGGACTTGTAGCCGTGTAACTGGAAGACATGCAGAAAATAGCGCAGCCGCCGCGCCGCGCGCCATCCCGCGAACAGGGTCGTAACGACAGTAAGAAACGCGATGATGAACATGGGGAACCCGGTGCGGCGTCAGGTGTTTGGCAGCAAACCGGTTTTCGGCAGGCTGTCTTAAGCAGGCTTTTTCAGCAGGCTGTTTTTCAGAAAGTGGCGGGTTGCGGCAATGAACGTGGCGAAGTCGTCCATGTAGCCGTAGTGCCCCGCATTTTCGAGTACTACAAGGCCCGCATCGGGGATGGCGTCTACAAGATATTCCATCTGCCGTTGTGATATAGCCGTATCCCGATCGCCTCGAAAAAGTAGTACAGGGACCTCGATTTCCTGTACATGCTCATCGAGATGACAGGTCACCATGCGAACAAATACGCTGCGCATGATGCCTTCGACGGCGCGGTAATCCGACGATCCAAGCGCCCGCCACGCGAGCGAGTGCCTTAGCCAGTCGAGTCCGTGGGCACGAAGCGGCTCGGGCACAAGTCGGAAGGGGGCCTTGAGCAAACTTGCGATGGTTCGCCGGACATAGTACCCGACGGACCGTTCCGGCGTGACACCCGAGGGGCTGACAAGTACCAGATGACGGATGAGTGGTTTATAGAGTGGATGCGAAGCCATGTAGAGTGCAATCCGACCTCCGTTGGAGTGCCCCACTATCGTAACCGGCTCCCCGATGTGCGTATCGATGATTTCCTTGATAAGGGCAGCATGCTCCGGTATCCCTATCACCTCAGTGGGGGTGGGCGAATGACCGTGCCCGGGAAGGTCAACGTTCATTACCCGGTAATCCGAAGCAAGGTCCTGGGCTATCGAGGCCATATGGTCCGCGCTGCTTCCCCATCCGTGAAGAAGGAGAACCGGGGGGGCCGATGCGCTGCCCGTCATGATGCGACTCAGCCTTTCCGCTCCGTACGACCCGGGGGCCTCGGCGCCGTTTTGTGCTTGCGATGACGATTCGGAACTCATTGCCCTGCTATGATGTTGGAGTTCTGTACATCCCATCTTTACTCCGGGTTTTCCGTTTTTCGGGCCGCACGCCCTGGAAACCGGGTTGCGATCGTTCGTCGAATCATTCGTCGAGCTTTTCATCTATCGGTTTCCCGCCGCATGGCGTATGCGGTATTAAATGTACGAAGCGCGTCGCGCGCGTTCCCTACCCTGCATCGAATTATTGTTGGCGGACAGGGTGGTTGCATGCAATGCGCTGGGTATACTTCCCTCGTCAACTGACTGAATTTCATGTCGGAAAAACGCTTTGAAGGTCTCCTCGAAATGATCGGGGACAAAAAATTCGGTTTCATCCGGACCTTTCGCCCGGATTTGCCGAAAGGAAACAGCGACCCCTTTACATCGCCGCCACTGGTGCGAAAATTTCACCTTCGGGACGGATGCCTCATGACAGGTACCCTGCGGCCGGGGCGAAAAGGCGCTTTGCAGGTAGCCCGAATCGACAGCGTGATGGGCATGCCGCCCGAAGCCTGGGCCGAGATACCCGATTTCGACGCCGGACAAACCATCTACCCGGATGAGAAACTGGAACTGGTTACAGCGCCCGGGGACATTTCCATGCGCGTCGTGGACCTCGTGTCCCCCATCGGCAAGGGACAACGCGCCTTGATCGTGGCGCCGCCCCGAACTGGCAAAACGATCCTGCTGAAGAAAATGGCCGCCGCTATTACGCAGAATCACCCGGACGTAGCGTTGGTGGCGCTGCTGGTCGATGAGCGCCCCGAGGAAGTGACCGACTTCAAGCGGGCCACGGCAGCGCAAGTATTCGCCTCCTCGAATGACAGGGAAGAAGATAATCATGTGCGTGTCTCCACCCTGGCGCTCGAATATGCCCGGCGCCTCGTGGAAATGGGAAAGGATGTGGTGCTCCTGCTCGATTCATTGACGAGACTGGGCCGAACATTCAACTTGTACCTGTCCGGAAGCGGACGCACGCTTTCCGGCGGCCTGGACGCGAAGGCATTGCAGATCCCCCGGCGGATATTCGGCTCTGCCCGCAACATCGAGGATGGAGGATCACTCACCATCGTGGCTACGGCGCTTATCGAGACAGGCAGCCGTATGGACGACGTTATTTTCGAAGAATTCAAGGGAACGGGCAATTCGGAGATCGTGCTTGACCGGGAAATGGCCGACAAACGCATTTTCCCGGCCATCAACCTGCGCAAAAGCGGCACACGCAACGAAGAACGACTTATTGGAGATGCAATAGATCAGCATCACAGGCTGTTCCGGGCACTCAATTCGCGGCCTCCTATCGAAGCCATGCAAGCGCTGATTCGCCATCTCCAACAATCCCCCACCAACGCGCACCTGCTCAACGAATTGGTTCCGAGCGAAGGATACGGATAAGCCAACGTACGGAGGGGTATGGGGGTTATATTTTCCGCCTTGCGGGGTCTATAGGATCTCTTTGCCCCTCTTCGATCGGCTTCTCGCATGGCCCTGAATCCTCTTGCCCGGATCGATCCTGTTTCGGATCCGGAAATTCAATACCGGGTACCCATTCGCAACTGGGCGGAAGAAGAACGCCCGAGCGAGCGCCTTCTGAGCGGACATACCGATGCGCTGTCGGATGCCGAATTGATCGGGGTGGTGTTTAGATCAGGTACGCATACCCGTTCCGGTTCCGTGTCGGCCATTCAGCTTGGGCGTACGCTGCTGCATACGTTCGGTACACTGCGTGACCTTTCCCGCCGGGATATGCGGGAAATGATGCGCGTCGCAGGGATCGGTCCGGCCAAGGCAGCCCAACTCGCGGCCGCGTTCGAGATTGGCCGACGCGTCGAAGCGCAGCAAACCGATCGAAAGGAAATACAGGTATGTTCGCCCGATGACGTGGCAGCCGTCTACGTACCGAAATTGCGTGATATGCGTACGGAAGTGTTCGAGCTCGTTTTGCTCAACACGGCGAACATCATTATAGGAGACGTTCGGGTGAGCGAAGGGGGGCTTGCGGCCAGCATTGTCGAACCGAGGGCCGTTTTCCAGCAAGCCGTCCTTGAAAATGCCGCTTCGGTGATCTGCGTACACAACCACCCGTCAGGTAACCCGGAACCCAGTCAGGAAGATATCAGGATCACCCGGCAACTGGTGGCCGCCGGCAAAATGATGGGCATTCCCATTCACGATCACCTCATTGTCGCTGGAAACGGATACACTTCCATGGCGGAACGTCAATTGTTGTAGACGCTTCCTTCGGCAACCCCTCATACGGTTTTCAACCGCTTGCGGAATCATACCGGCGCCTTCCCCGGTATGAGCCCCGCATTCCGGTATTACCCGGACGTTCCCCCGTATTCGTTTATTCTCCTATGGACCTTCTGGAAAAAATCGTTTCCCTTTCCAAGCGCCGCGGATTCATCTTCCCGTCTTCGGATGTTTACGGCGGCCTCGGCGCCACATACGATTATGGTCCACTGGGCGTCGAATTGAAGCGCAACGTCACGGAGCGGTGGTGGCGGGAGATGGTGTACCGGCACGACAATATCGAAGGGCTCGACGCAGCTATTCTCATGCATCCGACCGTTTGGAAAGCGTCCGGGCATGTAGACGCCTTCCATGATCCCATGATCGACGACAAGGCATCGAAGCGCAGGTACCGGGCCGATGAGCTGATCGAGCGGCACATCGGGAAACTGGAGGCTTCCGGCAAGGAGAAACAGGCAGGCGAATTACGGACCCGCTTTGTCGCAGCACTGCATAGCGACGATATGCCGAAGGAACTCCATCGGATCATTCTCGACGAAGAGATTCGGGGGCCTGACTCCGGCGCCTTCGACTGGACCGAGGTACGGCAATTCAACCTGATGTTCGAAACGCATGCCGGCGCGGTCGTCGATGACGAGACCAAAATCTACCTTCGCCCCGAAACAGCCCAGGGGATCTTCGTGAATTTCCGCCTGGCGCAGGAAACGGCCCGGCAGCAGGTCCCGTTCGGCATTGCGCAAATCGGAAAGGCCTTTCGCAACGAGATCGTCGCCCGCCGATTCATTTTCCGGATGCGCGAATTCGAGCAGATGGAAATGCAGTATTTCGTCCGTCCCGGCACACAAATGGAGTATTTCGAGGAGTGGCGGGCCAAACGAATGCAGTGGCACATAGACAATGGTATCCGTCCGGAGCATTTGCGCTGGCATGAACACGAAAAGTTAGCGCACTATGCCGATGCAGCCTTCGATGTGCAGTACGCCTTCCCCATGGGATGGCAGGAAATTGAAGGTATTCACTCGCGTACCGACTTCGATCTGAAACGCCACCAGGAATTCTCCGGCAAGAAGATGGAGTATTTCGATCCGCATCGGAAGGAAAAATACATCCCGTATGTCGTCGAAACCTCGGCCGGGCTGGACCGCACCATTCTGATGTTGCTGTGCGAGGCATACGAAGAGGAGCGTGTCGAAGACGAAGAACGCATCGTCATGAAGTTTCATCCCGAAGTGGCCCCTGTAAAGGCCGCTGTTTTCCCGCTGGTCAAACGGGACGGGATGCCTGAAACGGCCCAGGCCCTCGCCGCCGATCTACGCGGACATTTCAATGCATTCTATGACGATAGCGGATCCATCGGGAAGCGGTACCGGCGGATGGACGAAGCCGGGACGCCGTTCTGTATCACCGTCGATGGCGAAACCATGGAGACGGGCACCGTTACCATCCGGGATCGGGATTCCATGATCCAGGAGCGCATCCCGAAAAACAATGCGGCAGACTATCTGAAGGACCGGATGCGGAGTTGGTCACGATCTACGTAACGCTAAGGATACTCCGATTAAGACCACGCCAACCTATTATAGTCCAATATAGTCTATAGGAACCTCTGATTAAATCCGCATGGGCGAGGACCTTGGGAGACGCCTTCTCTCAAAACATAAACGTGCGGTTGGCCGCGAGTTTGCAGGATATCCCAGGCCCGGTGTTTTGTTCGAATGCGCGTCCCAAGGTCCCTGTTCTCGGTGGCGAAACACGAACAAACTGCCTGGCCGATGTAATAACCTTGTCCTCGCCTTATATTAAGGATACTCTTATTACGGACGATATGGACATCCAGAAACTGTTAAGGTGGATTGCGGTCGTCATCGTACTGATCGTGGCAGGGGGCGTGCTCAGCGTCATTCTAAAGGTAGGCGCGGCCATTGGTCGGGTTGTGCTGCCGGTGTTGCTTGTCCTTCTCGTCATCGCCATCATTCTCCGGTTCATCGACGCCCTCCGACGCCGGCGTTGATCCTGCCGGTTCTCATGAGCCTGTCCGTATGAGCCTGTCCGACTTCCTGGAACCGGATAAAAAATGGATGCAACTCGCTCTCAGGGAAGCTGAGACAGCCTGGGACGAGGATGAGGTGCCTGTGGGCGCCGTCGTAGTACATGCCGGCGAGATTGTGGGGCGAGGCCGCAACATGGTCGAGCGCCTCCAGGATCCAACCGCCCACGCGGAAATGATCGCTCTTACGGCGGCATGTGAAACCCTCGGAGCTAAAATCCTTCGTGGATGCACGCTCTACGTAACCCTTGAACCCTGCCCCATGTGCGCCGGAGCACTCGTGTGGGCACGCATCGATCGGCTCGTGTTTGGAGCCTTCGATGAAAAAGCCGGCAGTGCCTCGACCCTGTACGACATCCCAAGAGATAAGCGGCTCAATCACCAGATGGAGGTCGTATCGGGCGTCGAAGGAGAACGCGCCGCCGAACTCATGCAGGCTTTCTTTCGGAAACGCCGTATTGCCCTGTAACCCCTGAATCCCCTGTGTACGCGCCATGACGGACGTGGTTATCGTCGGCGCCGGCCCCGTCGGGCTGGCCTGTGCCATCCGGGCCCAGCGCGAAGGTCTCCGTGCCGTGATCGTGGAGAAAGGGACCGTCGTACAGTCCCTCGTCGGTTATCCCGTGAAGATGGAGTTCTTCTCGACTCCCGAACTCATTGAGATCGGGGGACATCCTTTCCCCGTACATGGGAACAAGCCGCTTCGCGAAGAGGCCATCGAGTACTATCGCCGCGTGGCGCAAAACGAAAACATCGACCTGCGCCTGTACGAACGCGTCCGAGGGATAGACGGGGAATGCGATGCCTTCCGGGTCGTCACGGACAAGGACGTCATAGCTGCCCGGCGCGTGGTCATCGCGACCGGTTTCTTCGACTATCCGAACCTGCTGCATGTCCCGGGAGAAGATTTACCGAAAGTAACCCATTACTACAAGGAACCCTATCCCTATTTCGGGCAGCGTGTGGCCGTGATCGGAGCGCGTAATTCGGCAGCAAAGGCTGCATTGGACTGTAGCCGGCATGGCGCGCACGTCACCCTCCTTGTGCGGGGGACAGAACTTTCAAACAGGATCAAATACTGGATCAAGCCCGACCTCGAAAACCGAATCAAACAGGGCGCGATCACAGCCCGGTTCGAAACCGTCGTTCGGGAAATCAGAGAATCATCTCTCGTCATCGAAGGACCGGAGGGTGTGGACGAGATCGGAAACGACTACGTCCTCGCACTCACAGGCTATCATCCCGACTACTCGTTTCTGGAGACCGTCGGCATCGAAACCGCCGCGGACGAATGGGATACCCCGATCTTCGATCCACAATCGTTTGAAACCACGCGCAAAGGCGTGTACATCGCGGGCACCGTATGCGGAGGACGCCGAACAGGCCGGTGGTTCATCGAAAACGGGCGGGTCCATGCACAGCAGATCATGCGCCATATCGCAGGCCGGGAATTCGAGCCCGTCGATTTTGAGAAGCGCCACTGGATTACGGCGGAATAAGCTGCCGGTTGTCGGGCTACTTCCCGAACTGCGCTGGCGAAAAGGGTAGAGGGCCCCGCCTGTTATACGGAGAGCATAGCAAACTTGTTACGTCCGTTCGCGCCCGACCGAAAACAAACGCATCTCCCTGCAATCACACCGCATCCAGGATTTGCCGGGCTTGCGGGTGATTCGGCGCCAGACGCAGGGCCCGCTCCGCATACATGCGCGCCCGGTCGTCCTCCCCTTGCAGGTACCAGGCCAGCGCCAGATTGACCAACCCGTCGACGTACGACGGATCGAGTTCCACGGCTCTCGAAAACAACCGTACGGCAATATCCGGGCGGCCTTCATTCAAATGCAGCGCGCCAAGATTACCGAAGGCCACGGGGTTTTCCGGCTCTGCACGCACCGCCTGCTCAAAAAAGGTGCGCGCCTCTTCCGGCCGCCCGCTTCCTGCAAGCAATAGCCCCAGATTCCCCAATGCCTGCCCGCCATCCGGATTAAGAAGAACCGCCTCGCGGAGAGACCGTTCGGCGCCGATTCGATCCCCCTGCCGCAGCCGGGCCGTTCCAAGATTGAAATGAGCAGCCTCCAGCCATGGATACTCGGCAATAGCCGCCTGGTACTGTGCAACCGCCGCCGTCAGTTCGCCCCGGGTCTCCAGATAGCGTCCGTAATTGACGCGCACACTCGCCAGTGCAGGCTGGGTAGCCAGCGCCTGCTCGTACAAATCCCGAATCGCCGTTCCTTCGCGCCCCAGTCGCTCGTACGTTTGCGCCAAAGCATTCAGCCGCTCCGGTTTGGATTCCAGGGCCACCGCCCGCTCCAGCGGCTCCACGGCGCGCTCCATCTCTCCAAGTTGCATGTGCCCGTACCCGAGAAGATACTGCGCTTCGCCGAACGCTCCCGCCGTGGCGCCGAGCAACGTCACGCCATGCCGGAGCGCCGTCGTATCCTGTTGCTGCAATCCCCGGATGACATAGGCCATGCCGGCATAAGCGTCTGTCGAATCGTCCACGGCATAATAGGGACGTAGCCGAATGCGTTCGACCGGCGCCTCGCCGCTCGATGCTACATCAGATGCAGCATCCTCCTCCCGTTCCCGCACTACGCGAATACGATGATCCGTAAACGAGGTATGCGGCGTTCCCTCAACGGCCGCCTTCGGCATATGGCATGAAAAACAATGAGCGTCTTCCGTATGCACGGCACGCGAAGCCTCCGAAGGCAACGCAGCCTGCAGGGCCGCCGTATCGTGGCAGGTCATACAGGTAGCATTGAAATAATCGGGCCCGGCCAGCCGGAATGCCTCGTGCGGATTGTGGCAGGTCATGCAATCCATGGGCTTTTCCCAGGTCTGCGTCTCGATAAAACATGCGCTCTTCTTCATTAAATCCGCATGGGAGATGGCGTCAATTTCATCCCCCGAATCCGGTGTATCGGACACATAAAACGTCATGTGTTCGGAAAGCGGACGGGAGGGGCGGTAATCATAGGCTGTGCGCCCGTCCCGAAGCATCGATACCGTCGTATGCAAGTGGCATTGCTGGCACACATCCAGGCGGCGTTCGAGAGAAAGATGCGCGGGGTTGACGATCGTCTCATCGATATCGCCTGCCGGTTCCGGGGAAGCAAGCCGGGCCTCCACATGCACGGAACCGGGACCGTGGCACCGCTCGCATCCGATGCCATACGGCACTTCCTCGTATTTTCCTTCCGCAAACGGCGTCGAGTGCGGATAGCTGTTGTGGCAGGCCATGCAGCGATCCGGAATAAGCCGGTCAAAGCGGGAATTGGACACCTCGTATCCGGGGCTGAGGTCCCACTTCTCTCCCTGGGTATACCACGTAAGGGGCAGTTCGAAATAGCGCCCCCCCTCTTCTACCAGGTACGTACGCGCAGCGGTGCCGCTACCAACCACGTACTCTATTTCACGAACCAGGCTATGCGTTTTGCTTCCATCCGCCCCTCTCCTGAATTCTTCGAGCCAAAAACGATCTCCCTCCCGGTACGGACGATAAAAGAGTCCCCGGTTCGGGTCCTGCACCGTTACGCCGGTAAAATCCTCGACCACCGCGGCGGAACGCATGGGATAGAACGAATTCGCCATCCCGTGCTCCTGAAACCCCCGGTACTGTTCTTCATGACAGTCGAAACAGGCTTCGTCCCCCGTAAATTCGGCGGACAGATTTCGAAAACGAATTTCCCCATCCGCGGCATCTTCCGCATCCTGCGCGGCATCCCGCCCGTCCGGCGCGCCAGAGCCGCATCCGGAGGTAAACACACCCCATGCGAGCACGACCGGCAGAAAAATGATGAAGCAGCGCATCGTCGTTAATAAACGGCCCAATGACAAAAGGGGCAGACCGCACCGGCGGCCTGCCCCTTTTCAACCATGAAAACAGTGTTCCGTTCAGAGCGTGAACGACGCAGCAAAAACGTTGACGCTGTTAAACACCTTGGAAGGACGGTACGCATAATCAACCATCAACCGGCTTGGACCGATCGGAAGCACAAGACCGGCCCCCACATTCCATTCCGCCCAATGCACCAGTTCCTGCTCACTGGATACATCCAGACCGGCACGCATGAAGAGCAACCCCTGAAAAGCTAACTCGAGTCCCCCCGCATACTGGTTCACGTCGTACGAATTCGACCGGAAATTCGCCAGAACCGTAGCAGTCAGATCACTACTGAGATTGCTCTCATACACGGCGCCAAAATTCAGCATGGAGGGCAACTCCGAGCGCACATCCCGGATTTCGCCCGGCACTTCATACGTCCCGGCGGGGCTCGCCGTAATGATAGGATCCTGAAGGCCCACGCCATCGAAACTGAACTGCGGTCCGAAGTTGCGCAGGCTAACGCCGAAACGCAGCCCCGACTCGCCGACGATGTAGGTCATTCCGGCATCGAGCGCCACGGTGCGGGCATCGATATCGTCAATGCGCTGGCTGAGTCCCTTGAAGGTAATCCCCGCTGCGATACGATCCGTCAACTGGCGCCCGTACGTGAGTCCCACTGCAATCGTGGCGGCCGACCAGGTATTGTTCGGATCGATCTCGGGATTCTCTACGGTCGTCTCAGGGATATCCCCGTAGTCCCAGTTCGTGACAGTAAGCCCGATGTTACTTGCTCCGAATCGCTGAGTCACCCCGAAGTAGTTGACGCCTACATCCGCCACATAGTTCATGCGGCTGAACATAGCCGTCGTGCTCGGATTGACCAGAATCGCCGCCGGGTTGGAGATAAGCGCCTCCACACCCGAGGCCCCGTTCATACCACCGGTCAGGGTAGAGCCAAGCGCAATGGTTCGCGGAGTAACCGGCACCGTCAACTCCGACAGCGCGGCGGTCCCGAACCGTTCGTTGCTTTGCCCCAGGGCCTCGAACGCAACGAGTCCCGGCAGGAGGGCCAACACGACGATAAGGTGTCGATATTGCTTTTTCATGGTTGTAAGCCTTTGGTCTCGAGTTCGAATGTGATCGGTTCGGTTAGAAGATGTTGATGTTCGTTTCCCGGTTAATGACCCCGAACTTCATGACCTTCTCTCCGACGCCCGGAACGTCGATATGAATGAAGTACATGCCGCTGGCTACCGGCAAGTTGCTGTCCGTCGTAAGGTTCCAGTCCAATGACGTGCTCGGACCGTCCTTGTACAACGTACGAATCAGCGTGCCGGCTACCGTGTAGACGCGAATCGTGGCTGTCTGCGGCAGGTTCGTGAAACGGGCGCGGCGATCCTCGTTGCCCGTCTCGTATGCCGAACGACCACGGTACGGGTTCGGCACGATGCCGATGTCTTCAACCGACGCCTCCAGTACCCCCGCATCGCCCGTCGCACGGCCCATGCCCGCCGTCTCGATACGAAATACATCCCCCGGCTGGTGAGGCTTCGTCGTCTTGATCTGAAACACCGTACCAATCTCCGGCGATGCCTGTACGTAATCCTGAGGACCCGTAGCAGCCGTCACATCCCCGCCGTTCCAGAATACGAACACCGTACGAGACATATAAGTCCACGCGTCGCACTCCGGTATAGCCGCAACACCCGGAGGTTGCCACCAGTCCGAACATCCGGCATCCAGCGCGCCCGCGCCCAACTCCTCGTACTTCGCGAACGCATCCTCATAGCCCTGCTGACCCGGCGTAGCGTTCGTCGGATGCATCACATACACCGGCTCCGTCCAGGGATCGTTGCCCGCGCCCGACACCTCGTGGTCCGCCCAGCCCGGATCGGCCGTCGGATCGATGGCGTCGTACTGAATGCCCCACACGCCATCGTCGTTGTAGTCATACAAAAACGGAATCAGGCGCACATCGTCCGAAGCATCCGGACTCGTGCCTGTATTCCACCACTCGAACGGCACGTCTACCACTTTGCCTGCCTGCGTATCCGCCCAGCCCGGCTTGATCCATGCCTTGCCGTTGCCCGTGAAACGTACCTCCACGTCGTTCGGAACGATATGGCCGATCCCGTTGAACGACGCGCCAAAACCGCCCGTGTACTGAAGCGTGCGCCCCAGGAACGCAGCATAACTCGCCCGCGAGCCGTTCGGCCATGTGTGAATGAACCAGCCGAATATGCTGTCGATCGTGGACTGCTGGCCGGGAAGACCTACCGAACTCGGTACGGGAACACCCGCCGGACCGGGAAATCCGGGCCAGTTCGCGGCAGCCCAGGCAGGCGGTGAAAGCGGCCCCGCCGCATTCGCTGTCACCTGGAACGCATCGAACGCAGGCGGCGGAGCATCGATCGATACCGTCAGCCCATCGAACGCCAGTACGTTCTGCGCCTGCGGCGTCTCTTCGCCCGTGCGCGCAAAATAATCGGCTCCGTCGATGATCACCTTCCCGTCGGATTCGCGCACAATGCTGTACGCCAGTTTGCCGGCGCCGGAAACGCCGCCCGGACCTTCCACATCGTCCAGCGGAATGAACTCCACCAGGTAGTTCGAACCCGTCACCTGTGCCGGATCCACGATGCGCCATGTCACCACGCCCTGGCCGCTCTGCGTCACCGCCACCGCCGAGGAATCGGCATCGGTGGTGCCGCTGCCCAGCGACGAACCCCCTTGCGTGGAAGCGATACGAGAGGGACGAATCGTAATGTTCGTCGGAGGACTCTCGAGAATACGCGGCGTGGAGTGCGGGCTGTAGGCATACGCCGACACCCCGTAGTAGTAGTCCGTGTAGTTCGTCAGATTCGGCAAGGGGAAGTGATACTGTATCCCGTTGTCGACCCCCCGGGCGGATACCTGCTGAAGAAAATCGCCTACATCGCTGTCGAACACCGGATCGGTTACCTTCATAACCCCGTTCACGAGGTCGAACGTCATGACATGCTCGCGTTGCTCCGGAGCGAACGAGGACGTCGGATACCGGTAGATGTTGAAGCCTTCGAACGTGTACGTCTTGTCGTCAAAGTCCAGGTCCGCAAGAAACGGATCGGTGGCGTCGAACGCGCCCAGATAATTCTCACTTGTGGACGGATATCCCCACACGAGATGCGCCTGCCCGTCCAGTTCCGAAGCGTACAGGCAATTGCCCGATCCCGGGTGCAACTGGGCATTGGACGAATTGGGGTTACACAAAGGGGGCGGAGGCGGGGGCGAAGGAATGTTGAATCCCGCGTCGTAGGCCGACTGCGCCAGCACGTCCGCGCCCCGGAGCGCCGATATCGAACTCAGATTATCCGCACCCTGCGCAAACACGACCCCGAACACGACGTCCTGGCTGTCGCCCGGCCGCACCGTAAATGGACCTGTGGACACCACAAGGCGACGGTCGCCCGATTGATTGCGGCTCCCGTTGCCATCGTTGTTCACTTCGCTCCAGAAGGCGCCCGTTACCGGATCGCCCGGATAGGCAAACTTGGTGATAGTTTCCGGGCCGCCCGTCTGAAAACCGTTTCCGTTGGCCGTAAGCGGCTGTCCACCTTTCCAGAAACCCCGTTGTACATTGTATATTTCCTGAGAAAGGTGCGGGTCCTCCGTGCCCGCCGGGCCGCCATTGATGAAATACATGAAACTGGTGACGCCCAGCGTATCGCCGGCCTCCGAAATGGGTCCCTGAAAGAAGTCGTAGCCTGCTGCAGGCGCCGGGCCGTATATATTGTCCGTCGGGGTATCGTTATACACGTAGCCGAGACTGAGCGTCGTGTCCACTCCCACGAAGTCGTCCCCGGCATCCCCCAGATCGGGATCGGAGAAAATGGAGAAGAACGTATCGGTGAGCGGCTCGCTGCCCTTGTACGTCACGTTGTACTTGAAGAACGTCGTGTTGCCGAGCGCATCCGCGCGGTTGAATGCGAACGCATGCACCTTCACTTCCACGCCGATAGGCGCAGCCTGCGTGTTGCGGTGCGTGTTGCCCACATCGTTCATGACCCACCACACCGCCTGATCCCCGATCAGATCGGGGCGGTCGCCCCCGGCAAGGTTGTAGTTCCCTTCCGTGCCGTCCCCGTCTATGACCGGCGCGCCCAGATCGTACGGCCAGTCCGCAAGGTCCGCGGAAGCCTGCCCCGTCGCCTCGTAGTTCTGAACATCGCTCCGGCTCACCTTGTACAGACGGTCGTACGCCGAACAATCGTTCGGATTCACCGGGCGACCGTCCGCACCCAGGGGGCCCGGCCAGAACTCAAAATTGTTGTACGTGGCGCCGGCCGTGCGCAGTTCGTCCCCCACCATGCCGCCCATCCAGATACCCATCGCATAAATGGGGGAATGTCCGGAGGCCTGGGGCACGTAGTATTCGTGTTCCGCACCGTTGCCGTAGGCGATACTCCCGATATTGAAAAGACGGACGCGAACATTGTTGACGTCAAGGTCCTTTTGCGCCAGACCCGCCGTGCATTGCCCGGGATCGGGGCCCGAACTGCTGGTTCGGAGCGCAACGGAAGGCTCACCTTCCCGTGCCTTCTTGTCCTTGTCGTCCTTATCCTTGTCTGCAAAGGCGCTGGACGCAGGAATCAGGCACACGGCGAAAATCAGCGTCAGGTATCGTGTAAGCTGCTTCATGAGTGTATGAGGCGTTGCATTCGGGGTAATTCCCTCATCAGGCGCTGGCGGAGGGTACCACCCCCCGCCATGCATCCCTGATCACGTTAAAAGTTGAGTGCAAATCCCAGTCGGAACCGTCGGGGTTGGCTGTACATCAGGCTGGAAGCCGACGTGTGCCTGCTCCCTACGTTCACCGGGCCTCCGATGTACGCGTTGTACAGAAACGCTGCGGAAGCGGGATCCGGCTGGGTGGCAAGATATCCGCGACCGCCATCCGTCATCAGATAGCCATCGGTGTTGGGCAGGCCCGTAGCCCGGAAAACCGCCAGTACATTCTGCGTGTCCAGCAGATTGAGCACGATCAGATAGGCGGTCAGCGAAGCATTGCCTACCTGGAAGCGCCGGTCCAGGCGCACATCGATACGGGTAGTGGACGGGAGGCGCGCCGAGTTGATCGAGCCTATCGCATCGTCGGTGAAGCTATCGCTCACGTTGAACGACGAGCCGGCCAGGGCCGTGTACGCCATGCCGCTGCCATACCGGAACAGGATGTTCAGGCCCGTATTCTCCAGCAGGCGGCTGCCGCCCATCCCCGGCCCCTCGCCCTCACCAAAGCGATAGTCGACCGACGCATTCAACGTATGCCGCTGGTCGAAATCCGCCGGAGCAATGGTGTTCGGAAACACCGAACCGCGCCAGACAATCACCGAAGTGGCGCCGGCGTCCGATCCGGTGCCCTGCGCAAACGCCAGCGTGTAATTCGCGTTCACCGAGAGATTACGGGTCCGGCGCAAGTCGAAGCCGAATTCGACACCCTTGGTCGTGGTAAAATCCGCATTCAGATACGTGCCGTAGGACGGGAAACCCCCGATCAAACGACGGTTGCTGATCTTGTTTTCCTGCGTCCGGTAGAACCCGGAGATCGTGAGCGCCGTGCTGGTGCCCAACCGCTGCCGGAATCCCAACTCGTACTGGGTGGTCCGCTCCGGCTTCAGCTTGGGATTCGACGTACGGGAATTCTGCGTCGTGATTTCCTCGTAGGACCGGAAGGTCGTAAACGCACGCTCCGTGGGACGCTGGCTGGTTATGTTGAAGGACGCAAAGAACACGGCCCGGTCGGTCACCGGGAAGCTGACCCCGATGCGCGGCATGAACGAAGCCTGCGGCGTATAATCCTCGAACGCGGTGGAAATAGGTTCGTCGGTCGGCTCGACCTGACCGGACAGATCACTCACAATGTCAAGGGCATCCACCCGTGCACCTTCCACGTCGAAGAAATTTCCGTCCGTATCCCGGTAGCCGACCACATCGCCTGCATCGTTAAAGTAGACCGCATCGTCCGGATCGATGCCCGAAGGCGTGCCGGATACCGAACCCGCGCGGACAATGGGACGCGGCGCATAAATGTCCTTCAGCACGGGTGCGTTGTTGTCGAACACCTCCATGCGTACGCCAAGATTCAGGATGAGGTCGCGGTACTCGATCTTGTCCTGAAGATATCCGCCGTAGTAGATCGGCTGGTACGGCGCGATATTGAGGTTCGTCCGGTCGAAATACCCCTGGATGTCCTGGTCATCCACTTCGTTCAGCCCGCGGAAATCGTACCCGTAATAGGAGGTCCGCGCCCGGAAGGCGTCGAACGGCAAATCGCTGTAGTTGGCGTAGCAGGCTACCTGCTCGCAATTGTCGTCCTGGGCGTAACGGGACAAGCCGAAACCGCCCACACTGTACCAGCGCTCCGTGAACGTGCGGTACTCGCCGCCGAACTCCAACTGGTGCAGGCCGATCTGCGCCGTGGCGTTCCCCGAGATCTGGAATGCTTTCCGGTCCTGCTTCTGGAACGTAGCCAACGGATTGCCCGGCAGCGAAAAAGCAATGCCCACGGCCTGGCCTACACCCGAAGTGCCGTCTCTGGTATAAAGCGGCCCATACCCGTCGGCGCGCGCGGCGAAATAGCGGCGGGCAAGGTCCAGATACTCGTTCCCGGGATCGATATCTCCGTAGGAAAAGGCGTCTTCCACATTATCGGAAAATCCGTTGGGGTACAGGGTATAGTTGTAATCCTGATACGCCGCGTCGATCTGGTAGAAGAAATTCGAGGCGAAACGCTGGCGCAGACTGCCGTAAACCCGCCATGTATCCTGCTCGTTATGATAAAAGATATCAGGGTTGAACACATGCCGGAAATAGCTGAGCGACTCCGACTTTTGTGTTTCGTACGAGCCGCCCACGCGCAGCGTGACGGTCTGCGTAGGCTGGATCGAGACATTGCCGGTTACGATCGTTTCTCTGAAAGGACTGTTTTTGCTCGGCTCCAGCGTAAAATCTTCCCGGCGGTACGTGTCCGGCGCATTGATGATCCCCGGATGAAGGGTATATCCCTCGGGAATGCTCAGAAGAACCGCCAGCGAGTCCGGCGTAAGCGGCTCCCCGTTGTCGACAGCCGCCTGGGCGGTCTGCCAGGGGAAGGGCAGATACAAGGAGTCTCCGGCGGCGTTGGTTGCGCGCACCACCTGCGGATTGGCATGGAGTTCGGCAAGCTGATCGTCCGTAAGCTGATAGGTGGATACGCCGTACGGGTCGTTATCGTCCTGGCGGACATACTGACCCGTTGCAAAGAAACTTACACGGCCGGGAACGATCGGGCCGCCCAGCGAAATCTCGCCGAGACTGTGACCGTAACTGTCGAGCCCCTGAGAAGTATAGGCCCCCACCGTGCCGAAAAACTGGTCGGCGCCGCTCTTCGTCGTAACCGACACCACGCCCCCTTGCGCATCGCCGTACTTGGCCGGAATGGTCCCGATCAGCATTTCCTGTTCCGAGATGGCCACGCGCGGCAGGGCCTGCTGCCCCGATATCCGGACCCCATCCACGTAATACGTGAGTTCCTGCTCACGACCCCCGCGTACGAAAAGCTCCGTGCCTTCCGACGAGACCACCCCGCTCTGCAGCGAGGCCACATTGGCGACGCCCCGAATCGGAAGCAACACCAACTCGTCGCTGTTCACCACGCGCGGGGCGCCGATCGCGTCCTTCTGGATAATCGGTCGTTCGTACTCGACCACAATTTCCTCCAGCTCGGCCCCGGGTGCGAGACTGAAGTTCAATTCCCGCGTGTAGCCGGCATTGATCTCCACCTGCTGGATGGTCTGGGCCTGATACCCTACGAAGGACGCCGTAACGTCATACGCCCCCACGGGCACGCCGATGATGAAGTAGTTTCCATCTAAATCCGAAGCGCTACCGAGCAGGGTGCCTCCCAGCACGACATTCGCCCCGGGCAGCGGTTCACCCGTAGATGCATCGGTGATGACGCCGGAGAGCTTGCCCGTGTTTTGCGCCAGCGCTGCAACGGGCATGACGAGCAGAACGAGTACAGTAGTAACGCACCTGCGCAACATGTGCTACCTCCTGATTTGTATGGTGTGTGCCTGCAATACCGGGCACTTTCAGGGAGCCCATGCCCGGCATTGCCGTCCGGTATGAATGAAAATCGGTTGTTCGTCGCAGTGACGCCTTAGAATGTATAAGGTTAGGACATTGTTACCAAGTTGTCAAGTAATGTTTCCAATATTGAAAAAACTTTACATACGCCCCCATTAAAGCAATATTGCGTATATCTCATACATCTACGCTGCGCACATCCTCGATACCGTCCAGCGCCGCGATCTCCCTGACTACCGTTGCCGGAACCACCTCGTCCACGGTAACCGCCGTCAGGGCAATTTCTCCCTTGCCGGCCCGCCCCAGCGCCAGGGCGCCGATGTTGATATCGTTGCGGGCCAGGATGCTCCCCACTGCCGCCAACATGCCGGGCCGGTCCACATTCCTGTATACGATCATGTGGCCTTCCGGCTTGATCTCCAGCCAGTAGTTGTCAATGCGGACCAGACGCTGTTCCTCGCGGTCGAAGATCGTACCCGCCACCGTGCGGCGGCCATCGTCCGTTTCCAGACCGATCTGCAACAGATTCGTGTACCCGCCGGGCGCGGTGTCCCGTGCTTCCGTCACATGGATCCCCATATCCTCCGCAAGAAACGGCGCATTGATCAGATTCACGGGTTCCGGGACCCACTTCGACAGAATCCCGCGTACGGCGGCCACCGTCAGCACTTCGGAATAACGGCGCGGGACATCCCCCCGGCACCCCACGGTAATCCCGCGGATACGCGCGCCCCCCAACTGGCCGATCAACTGGCCAAGACGATCGGACAGGCTCAAATAGGGTTGCACATCCGGTTGCGCAGCCATCTTGATAGCCAGCGCGTTGACAGGCGTGTGCACCGCCTCGCCGCATAACGCGCGAATGACCTGCTCGGTAATCTGCACGGCGACTTTTTCCTGGGCTTCTTCCGTCGAAGCCGCGATGTGGGGGGTAGCGATGACTTTCGGATGCCTGAGCAATGCTTGCAGTTCAACGGGCGGCGGCTCTGTGGAATACACGTCCAGCGCCACGCCCCCCACTTGTCCGCTATCCAGCGCGGCAAGCAGGTCCTTTTCCTCGACAATGCCTCCCCGGGCGCAATTGACAATACATACCCCCCTGCGGCACTGCGCAAACGTTTCCTTACGCAGCAGGCCGCGGGTGGCGTCGTTCAGGGGCGTATGTACGGTAATGAAGTCACTCCCGGCCAATAACTCCTCCATATCCACAAGACGTACCCCAAGACGCTCGGCAGCCTCCCGAGACAGCACCGGGTCGTACCCGATCAGTTTCATGCCAAAACCGGCCATGCGCACAGCCACTTCCCGTCCGATTTGACCCAAACCCACGACGCCGAGGGTCTTTTCGTACACTTCCGACCCGGTGAACGCCTTGCGATCCCACCTGCCCTCCGCAATAGAGCGATTCGCCTGAGGCACGCGGCGGGCCATGGAAAGCAACAGGGCGCAGGTGTGCTCGGCGGTCGAGATCGTATTGCCGGAAGGCGCATTGATCACAAGTACGCCCCGGCGGGTAGCGGCGGAAAGATCAATATTGTCCACCCCGACCCCGGCGCGTCCTATCACCCTCAGGTTGCCCGCAGCTTCGATAAGGTCCGCCGTGATCGTGGTGCCGCTGCGAATGATCCAGCCGTCCGCCTCTGCAGCCGCTTCCCGCAACGCCTCTCCGGATTGCTTCAACCGGACATCGGGTGTAATGCCCCGGGCTTCCAGCATGTCGATGCAGATCGGATCGACCGCATCGGTGATGAGCACCTTCATCTTTATTTCCGTCATGGTTCCATGGTTGCCATCGTCCCGATCCATTCCGACAAGGCGGGCAGGCCCCGTTTTGTCTTCGATGAGGTCAGAAAAACCGGGATTTCCAGTCCGAACGTCGAAAGCGCCTCGTGCATACGGTGTTCCGTCTTCACACGATCATTACCGGAAAGTTTGTCGCACTTCGTAAGTGCCATGGCGTAGGGCACGCCCCCCCCACGCATCAACCCGATAAAATTCCTGTCGAGTTCGCCTAACTCGTGCCGGCTGTCCACAAGGTGAACGATCAGGCGCAGCATATCGCGTTCCGCAATGTAGCGCTCGATGAGCCGGGCCCAACGCGCACGCTCCTGCTTTGAGGTTTTCGCATAGCCGAAGCCCGGAAGGTCCACGAAGTACAGGCTTTCGTTGACAAGGTAATAATTGAATTCCCTGGTCTTGCCCGGCGTCCCGCTCGTCCGGGCCAGCCCCCGGCGGCCTGCAAGCGCATTCAACAGAGAACTCTTGCCTACGTTCGAGCGGCCGGCGAACGCGACTTCGGGCCGCCCGTCCGAAGGGAGTCCGCTCCAGGACGCCGATCCCTTGACGAACGTAATTTCCCGAATATGCAAGGGGCGCCTCGCCTGAATGGTCTGATTTACACGGTAGTCAACCGATCCTTCACCGTCTCGCCGATCACCGCCGGATTCTCGATCACCACTACTCCGGCTTCTTCCAGCGCAGCAATCTTTTCTTCCGCCGTACCCTTGCCCCCGGAAACGATGGCGCCGGCATGTCCCATCCGGCGTCCGGGAGGCGCCGTCCGACCCGCAATGAATCCGAAGACGGGCTTCGTCATATGGTCTCGAACGAAGGCCGCGGCTTCTTCTTCCGCCGTACCGCCGATTTCGCCAATCATTACCACGCTCTCGGTGTCGTCATCTTCCTCGAACAACCGAAGGACATCCACGAAATTCGTCCCGATGACAGGATCCCCGCCGATGCCCACCGCCGTACTCTGGCCAAGGTCCTGCCGGGTAAGCTGATCTACCGCTTCGTACGTCAGGGTGCCGGAGCGAGACACCACCCCCACGGATCCTTCCCTGAAAATCATCGCCGGCATGATGCCGACTTTGGCCTGATCGGGCGTCAGGGCTCCCGGACAATTCGGGCCGATGAGGCGTGCGCCCTTGCGCTGCACATAGTGAAAAACCGGGATCATATCCTCTATGGGAATGCCTTCCGTGATACACACGATAACCTGTATACCGGCTTCCGCCGCCTCCAGAATCGCATCCGCAGCAAACGGAGGAGGTACGAAAATCACGGACGTGTTCGCCCCTTCCCGGGCAACCGCCTCGGCCACGGTGTTGAACACCGGCTTGCCGAGATGCGTACGGCCACCCTTGCCGGGCGTCACGCCGGCTACAAGCGCCGTGCCGTACTCGAGCATGTGCTCGGAATGGAACGTGCCCTCGGAACCTGTGAATCCCTGGACAAGCAAACGGGTGTTTTTATCGACGAGAATCGCCATAACGGTCGGAATAAGAAACGAAAAACCGGAACGCACCCAAGATTAAATCCGCATGGGCGAGGACCTTGGGACGCGCCTTCTCTCAAAACATAAACGTGCGGTTGGCCGCGAGCTTGCAGGATATCCCGGGCCCTATGTTTTGTTCGAATGCGCATCCCAAGGTCCCTGTTCTCGGTTGCGATTTTGCGGTTCGGCGTTGGATGGTCTTGTTGCGCGCTCCAAGGTCTATGTTTCTGCCGGATTTAATCAGAGATTTCTTAAAGATACGGACTATCCCGGCGCAGAATCGGCGAAGATTCGGAAGATTGCGGCGCCGGCGCAGGAAGACGCGCCCTGTCCTGATCATATGCCCTGTCACGCCCGGCCCGGCGTCCTCCCGTACAACCGCTCTACCATGTCCCCGGCACGGAATATCGTCTCTTCGCCGAAGTGCGGCCCCAGGATCTGCATACCCACGGGCAAATGGGGCGCTTCCGGGTGCAAACCGAGGGGTACGACCAGGCCGGGAATCCCCGCAAGGTTGGCGGTTACCGTGTAAATGTCGCTGAGATACATGGCCATAGGATCATCCGTCTTACTGCCGATGCGGAAAGGGGGCGTGGGCGTTGCCGGCGCAATGAGTGCATCCACTTGCTTGAAGACCGTATCGAAATCGTTCCGAATCAGGGTCCGTACCTGCTGTCCTTTCGCATAATAGGCCTCGTAGTATCCGGAAGAGAGCACGTAGGCGCCAAGCATGATCCGCCGCTTGACCTCATCCCCGAAGCCCTCCGTCCGGGAAGCCATATAAAAACGGTGAAGCATGGGGTCATCCTCCAGGCGATCCTTAAGCGCTTCTACATCTGCCCCGGAAGCAGTTTCCATGGCCAATGCCAGTTCCTCCCGCTCGTTTTGCATGGTTTCAAGGAGCTCGTCGAGCGATGCGCGGTGACCATACCGGATGCCGTCATACCGGGCCAGATTGCTGGAGGCTTCGGCGGTGGTCAGAATGTAATACGTAGCGATGCCGTACTCTGTACGAGGCAGCGACACATCCTGCACCACAGCGCCCTCGCGTTCGAGACCGCGTACGCATTCCTCGATCATCCCCCGTATCCCCGCATCGAGTCCGTCGGCAAAGTACTCTTTCGGCAATCCGATACGCATGCCCCGGATATCCCCTGTAAGCGATTGCGTGTAGTCGGGCACGTCCATCGGCGCACTGGTGGAATCCCGTTCGTCCTGCCCCGCCATATGGTTCAGGAGAAGCGCGCAGTCTTCCACGCATTGCCCGATCGGCCCCATGCAATCGAAGGAAGAAGCAAAGGCCACCAGGCCATACCGGGACACGCGCCCGTAGGTAGGTTTCAGACCAACCACTCCGCAATGCGCCGCAGGCTGGCGAATGGATCCGCCCGTATCGGTGCCCAGCGCCATATGGCACATCCCGGCCGCGACGGCGGCGGCGGACCCTCCGGAAGAGCCGCCGGGAATGTAGTCGGGGTTCGCCGGATTTCTGACCGGACCGAAATACGAGGTCTCGTTGGATGAACCCATCGCAAACTCGTCACAGTTCGTTTTCCCGACGAAAATCGCACCCGCGGCCCGCAGGCGTTCGATGACCGTGGCGTCATACAGCGACTCGAAATGCTCGAGCATACGGGACGAACAGGTGGCAGGCCGCCCCTTCATACAGATCACGTCCTTGATGCCCATAACCATGCCCTTCAGAGGCAACTCCGGGCCGGCGCCCGTCAACCGGTCAAGGTGGCGAGCCTGTGCAAGGGCATCCTGCTCATCCACCGAAACGAAGGCGTTGACCCGATCGTTTTGCGCCCGAATGCGCGCAAAAAAAGAAGAGACCAATCGTTCGCAATCGGTCTCTCCGTTCCGTAAAGCTTTCCGGGCGTCCGCAAATGGAGTCATCGGACGAGCGGCAGGGTAAAGCGTTCAGTGCAGACGAGTAAATCCGGTATGCGGCAAACAACAAACCGCCGCAGCGGCGCAATCAACTTTGAGGGGGCTGATCGGGAGCCTGGGTGGGCCCGGAAGCAGCGGCATCCGGCGCCGGGGCGGCTTGCGCAGGCTGGGCCGGCGGTTGCTCGGCGGGCGGTTGGGCAGGAGGAGCCTGGGGTTGCGGCGCAGCCTGAGGAGGCGGCTGGGGACGGTAGGTGGTCTTCCGGTCATCTATATCCACGGTGAGTTCACGCTGGATATCCTTGGTGGCATCCTTGAACTCCCGCATGCCCTTGCCGAGCCCGCGGGCAATTTCCGGGATGCGCTTGGCGCCGAATATGAGGAGCAAAGCCAAAGCGATCAGAATGATTTCCGGCGTTCCCAGACCCATGACCAACCCTCTTTTTTGTGAACGATAGCAGAATAGCAGAACGGCCCCGTAACGGCAACAATACGGCTTGTACCGGTAAACGAAGGGGTATATGCGGGGTTCCGGGCAGGCAGCATCGCGTGTCCGAAACACGGACGGCCCCCGTAAAACCGGACTGGAACATGCAACCACGCCCCGCTTTCCAGAGATGCGCTCGTTTTTTCAAGGCAATCCGTACGATTCCCGCTTCGTGAACATCCGATACGACAAGGCAAGCGACCGGGCTGTGGTGACGCGGTGTATACAAGTGGACGGTATCGTCGATCCGCCGCCCGACAAGTCGATCGCACAACGGGCCGCGCTGCTTGCAGCCATCGGCGACGGAACCTCCCGGCTGGTCAATTTCCCCTCGTCCGCCGATCCGCAATCGACCCTTGGTTGCCTCCGGCAGTTAGGTATCGTTATAGAAAAGGACGGGGAAGACATCCTGGTGCACGGCAAGGGGCTCGGCGGTTTCTCCGCACCCGACGCCCCTCTGGACTGCGGCAACTCGGGCACCACGATGCGCCTTATTGCCGGCCTCCTCGCCGGACAGGATTTCGACAGTGTGCTCACAGGCGACGCATCCCTTCGGAGCCGCCCCATGGAACGTGTGGCAAAGCCACTCCGGCAGATGGGTGCGCGAATCACCTTGCAGGCCGGCTGCGCCCCCATGCGTATCGAGCGCGGGCCCCGGCTGCATGGCATGGAATACCGCCTCCCGATGCCCTCGGCGCAGGTAAAATCCTGCGTACTTCTGGCAGGCCTCCGGGCCAAAGGGCGGACCACGGTCATTGAAACCCTGCGGTCGCGCGACCACACCGAGCGCATGCTGAATCTGGCGCCGCGCGAGGCAGAAGGTGTCCGGCATATTTCCGTCGGGGGAAACCCGTCCGTGCCGGCCCGCACCTGGCTCGTGCCGAACGATTTCTCCGCCGCCGCCTTTTTCATGGTCGCCGGGGCCGTAGCGCCTCAGGGCGCCATGCTTTTGAGAAAAGTCGGGCTGAACCCCACGCGCAGCGCGCTCCTCGGAGTGCTTGAGGAAATGGGCGCCCGTACCCGCATAGCCAACCGGGAGGAATCCGGCGGGGAACCGGTGGGCGACCTCCACATCGAGGCTTCCCCGCTTCGGGGCGTACGCGTGGACGGAGCGCGCATCCCTCTCCTGATCGACGAAATCCCGATCCTTGCGGTGGCGGGCGCCCTGGCGACGGGCCGGACCGAAATACGGGACGCGCGCGAACTGCGTTTCAAGGAAACGGACCGCATCGGCGCAATGGCGGAGAACCTGCGAAGGCTGGGCGCCACCGTGGAAGAATTCGACGACGGATTGGCCGTGGAAGGCCCCACCGCCCTGCACGGAAACATCGTGGAAAGCCGGCACGATCACCGGGTGGCCATGGCCATGGCCGTGGCCGGGCTGATGGCGGACGGAGAAACGATCATCGAGGGTGCTTCCTGCGCGGCGGTGTCGTTCCCGAACTATTGGGAAACGCTTGCCTCGGTGGCTTCATGATTGAGGATACTCTGATTCCTCGGACGGATCCCACAGATGCGCTTCCAGCACGACACATCCATCCTCGTCGAAGGTCACTCCCTCGGCACGCAGACGTTCTTCCATGACATGCGGTCCTCCAAAACGCATTTTGCCGGTCAGGGTGCCGAAGCGGTTGACGACGCGGTGGCAAGGAAGCATGGCGCCCGCCGCCGCACCCAGGGCCCAGCCGACCGTGCGGGCAGCGGAACGCGCACCGAGATATCCTGCGATATGCCCGTAGGTCGTAACTTTACCGCAAGGGATCCGGTCCACCACGGCCCAGACCCGTTCGAAGAAATCGTTTTCCCGGGAGACGCTCATAGGCCGTACACCGTTCTCCCACCGATTTTTAAGGATACTCTGATCAAAACCACTTCGCTCAGCGCTTCACGTTCGCAAGGACAGGACGTCATGATTCCATCGTTGAAATTAAGGATACTATGACGAAGGCGCCTTATTTGCCGGATCCGGACTATGCTGCGCTGGAACATGCGCTGGGAGCGGAACGCCTTCTGCGGCAGGTCGAACTGGCCCCCTACACCACGTTCCGGATTGGTGGAGCAGCGGATCTGTTCTACGAGGCGCGGACGGTGGAGGAACTCGTTCGAGCCATTACCACGGTCCGGGCATGCGGCGTTCCGTATTTCCTTCTCGGACGAGGCGCGAATATCCTGGTGAGCGACCGCGGCGTACGCGGAGTCGTCATCTACAATACGGCGGACCGGATGACGATAAATCCCGACACGCACCGGCTATGGGTGGAGTCCGGAGCGATCATGTATCCGGACGTAATCGAGGCGGCCGTGGAAGCCGGCCTCTCCGGGCTGGAACACTATGTCGGCATTCCGTCCACCGTGGGAGGCGCACTCTGGCAAAACCTGCACTTCCTGGCGCCGCCCCCCAAGCGGGAGCGCACCATGTTCATCGAGGAAGTGCTGGAGGAGGCGGACATTCTGACCGAAGAAAGCGACCGCCGTACGGTCGGCGTGGAGTATTTTAACTTCGGCTACGACTACTCGATACTGCATGACCGTGAAGATATCGTGCTTTCGGCCACGTTCCGGCTGGAGCCGGGGGATCGGACGCGGATGAAAGAAATCATGGCGGCGAACCTCGAATGGCGCAGCGCCCGGCATCCCCCGCTGGATACGGAGCCCAGCGTGGGTTCCATTTTCAAGAAAATAGAGGGAATCGGGGCGGGACGGCTCATCGACGAGGCCGGCCTCAAGGGAACGCGTATCGGAGGCATCGAAGTCACGCACCGGCACGCCAATATCATGGTCAACCGGGGCGGGGGCAGAGCCGCCGATGTAATCGCCCTGATCCGATACATACAGGAAGTGGTGGCGCGCAACACGGGCTATCTGCTCGAGACGGAAATTGCGTTCATTGGCGAATTCGAGAATAGACCGGATGCACTGCCGTATACCCCACAGGAAGATATAGCACATATCGGCGCTCCCCGGCCCCCGCTGTCATGAAACAATCCTTTACAGTTTGGTTTGCCGGAGCGTGGGCCGTTTTCGAGAAGGACCTGCGTCTCGAACTGCGAAGCCGCTATGCGGTAGGGATGCTGCTGATGTTCGTCCCCGCCGCGATCCTGCTCATCCTGTTCGCCACGGGCCAGGAACCCCTCTCTCCCCGCATCCAGTCGGGACTCCTGTGGATTGTGATTCTTTTTGCGGCTTCCATCGGCCTTGGAAGATCGTTCGTGAGTGAAGAAGATCGTGGTACCGTGCTCCTCCTGCGGTTGCACACCCGCGCCAGCATGGTCTATGCAGGAAAACTCCTGTTCAATTTCCTGCTGATCCTTGTATTGGAAGCCGTGGCGGTCTTTACCATGATCGTGCTCCTGAACATCCAGGTGGCGCACAGCGGCTTGCTCGCAAGTACGATTTTACTCGGTTCACTGGGGCTCGCCGGGGCGACGACCCTCCTTGCCGCGTTGATCGCCCGGGCCGCAACACGAGGGCCGCTGCTCCCGGTGTTGCTTTTTCCCCTGCTCGTACCTTTGCTCATGTCGGTGGTGGCGGCCACGCGCCATGCCCTCGAAGGCGGCTTCGGATGGAGCGCCAGCGGCGAAGCCCTGACTACGCTGGCGGCATTCGCCGGGGTGGTTATTACCGCCGCCGTGCTGCTCTTCGATTTCGTCTGGAACGATTGACGGTGTGCGTCATTTGCGTACCTCTTTCCGTACTGTACTTTCCGTTTCATGGCTGCTTCAGGGAAAACATACAAGCGTATCCGCAACATCGTCCTGGCATGGCTGGCCCTGGTCTTGCTGGGCGGATTTCTGCTGGATATTCCCCGAATCAATATTCTGGAGCACACGGCGCGGAACCTGTATTTCCATGTGCCGATGTGGTTCACGATGATGGCGGCCTTCTTCGTATCGGCATGGCACTCGGCCCGATACCTTTCGTCCCGTGACCACGTACGCGATGTGCGGGCGCTGGAAGCCGCCCGGGTCGGCGCCGTATTCGGTATACTCGGTCTGGCCACCGGCATCGTATGGGCGCGCTTTACCTGGTACGTCGGGCAAGGTATCTGGTGGAATTTCGATCCCAAGCAAACGATGGCCGCCGTACAGTTGCTGATTTACGGGGCCTACTTCACCCTTCGCGCAAGCGTGGAAGAACCTGAAAAGCGGGCGCGCATCGCCGCCGTATATAATCTGTTCGCGGCCGCCTGCGTCCCGTTTCTCCTGTACGTGCTTCCCCGCCAGATGGAAAGCCTGCACCCCGGCGCGGAGGGCAACCCTGCCTTCAGTGACATTACCCATCCGATCATGCGCGTGGTCTTTTACGCGGCGGTGATCGGTTTCATCGGGCTCTTCTGGGTCTTTTACACGCAACGAGTCCGCCTGACCGCCCTCAACGAACGAGCCGACGATATCCCCAAACCATGATCATTCACTCCATTCAGGAAGCGGATACGACGTACGGCGCCACACCGTACGATTCCGTATGGACTGCGCAGGAAGTGCCGGTGCAGCAACCGGATGCCCTGGAGCGAACCATGCTGGCTCAGGACAAACTCTATGTGGTCCTGGCGGTGGTGCTCATCATCTGGATCGGGCTCGCGGCATTCATATACCGGACCGACCGCAAAATCGACCGGCTGGAACGGAAACTGGATGCGCGCATTTCAGACGAAGACGCTTCGCCGTAGCATCGTGGCATTACGTATACCACCGCCCCTGCATCCTTGCACGAGCACCCTTTCTCTCCCGACAACACCCGCATGAAACCCAAAACAATCATAGGCCTCGTGCTGATGCTTGGCTTCGGCGCCCTGTTGTTCCTCAACTTCGGGCAACAGGTCGGGGGATACATGGATTTCGCCGAAGCCGAAGAAACGGGCGTGGAAGCGCATGTGGTCGGGACATGGGTGGAGTCGGAACGGTATGCATACGACCGCGACCGGAACGTCTTCAGTTTCCATATGCAGGACGAAAAAGGCCATGTGCGCATGGTCCATTATCCCAATCCCAAGCCGGCCAATTTCGAAGACGCCGAACGGCTGGTCGTACAGGGCTCCACAGAGGGGGACATCTTCGTAGCGCGGCACATCCTCGTCAAGTGCCCCTCGAAATACAACGACGGCGCCGAATTTCAGGCAGCGGCTTCGTAGAAGGAAACGGAGGATCGGATCTTGGGATACTCCGATCAAAATCGCTTCGATCAGCGCTTCGCGGACTTAATTAGAGTATCCCATTTTTTGTGGCATATTTTATTGACTTAGTCATGACCAAGTCATATATTGCGTACCCTTGTCGGTAATTGGATCAAAAACCGTACATGTCATGAAAACCGCAACCACGCATGAAGCAAAAACGCATTTGTCCCGAATGCTGAAGGAAGTCCAGCAAGGCGAAACCATAATTATTTTGAACGGCAAGACACCGGTCGCCAAGCTGACAGCCATTGAATCGCCCGTGTTTCAGCGACCGAAAGTGGGTACCGTCACATCCGCTCCCGTACGCTATGACCCGGACGCATTTGATCCGATGACAGACGAGGAACTGGCGGAATGGGGACTTTGACTTCGTACATCCTGGACACATGCACGTTAATCTGGCTGTGCACGGATCCAAAGCGGATATCAGAAACTGCAAAAGAGGCCATTGAAACCGCTCAAACTCCGTTGTTGCTGAGCGATGTCTCCGCAATCGAACTGGCGCTCAAGTGGCAATCCGGAAAACTCGATATTCCCGACCCTCCGCGGCACTGGCTGGAAAAACAAATAGCCGTCTGGGGATTAACGTGTCTGTCGTTGAGTCGGTTTGATATCTACCGTGCTACCGAGTTACCGAATCATCACAGAGACCCCTTCGACCGTTGGCTGGTGGCGTCGGCCCTCAACGAAAACGCAACGATTCTTACGCCAGACTCTGCCATCCACCAGTACCCGGTGAGTTGCCTCTGGTAAAATCCTGCTTGTGCCGCACGGTACGGTCAGGCGCGGTGCCTGCCCCTCACAAATAGATCAGCGTCGCCAGCAGAAAGAACACACCCAGGCCGAGAATGTCGTTGCTTGTGGTGATAAACGGACCGGTGGCAAGCGCCGGGTCTATGTTCATGCGGTGGAGCAGCAAAGGCACCGTGGCGCCAATAATCGTGGCGAGCACGATCACGGTAAGCATGGAAAGGGACGCCGTAAGCGCAAGCAATTCGAGCGTCGCGCCGCCGATAGGCAGCGCCATCACCACAGCCCCGAGAATGAGCGCCAGCGCCAGCCCGTTCAGGAGCGACACGCTCAATTCCTTGCCGAGGCGGCGCGCCACATCGCTTGCCCACAGCTCCCCGCTGGCCAGCCCCTGCACCACAATGGCCGAACTTTGAATGCCCGCATTGCCGGCCATGGCCATTACGATGGGAATGAATGTGGCCAGTATGACCGCCTGTTCGAGGGCATGTTCGAATCGTCCGATGACGAGGCCCGACAGGCCGGCGCCCACCATACCGATAAGCAGCCAGGGCAACCGCCCGCGAATCACCCGGAACACGGAGTCGGAAGGCTCTTCGCTGCCCGACATACCGCTCATACGCTGAATATCTTCCTCCGCCTCGTCCCGAATAACATCCACAATGTCATCGATCGTGATCCGGCCCAGCATCCTGCCGTCTTCGTCCACCACGGGAAGCGATACGAGATCGTACCGCTGCATGATACGCGCTACTTCTTCCTGATCGATTTCGGGGGTTACCGTGATGACATCCCCGTCCATGATGTCGGCTACGGGCGTGTCCGCAAGCGTCAGCAGCAGATTCTTCAGGGAAACAACGCCCTGCAATGTCCCCTGCGCATCGCTCACGAACACGGCAAACACCGCCTCGACGGTTTCTGCATTGCGCCGCACTTCCTCCGTCGCTTCCGCCACAGTCCACGTTTCGGGTACGATGACGAACTCCGTACCCATGATGCCCCCGGCGGACTCTTCGTCGTAGTGGAGCAACGACCGGACTTCCTCACTGCGATCCAGCAAGGGCAACACTTTGGAGGCTACTTCTTCCGGCAAATCCGCCAGTACATCCGTCACATCGTCCGTTTCGAGATGGCCCAGAAGTTCCGTCAGCCGCTCCGGGGACGTTTCTTCAAGAAGCCGCATGCGAAACTCTTCGTCGAGTTCGGCCAGTACCAGTCCGGCCTGTTCGCTCGGCAACCATCCGAACAGGGTCTCGCGTTCTCCGGCAGGAAGATAATTCAGTAACCGGGCAAGATCGGCCGGGTACAAACTGGCCGCTATACGCACGACCTCCTCGCGATCGCCGAATTCCAGCAGGTCCTCAAGACGCTCTGCCAGATCGTCGTCGATCCCGGGAAGATGTGCGGGGAGCTCTTCGTCCCGAAAGGTATCGAAAGAATACTCCATGCGGTGCGCAAACGGTTAAAGGTTAGGGCCTGTTAATACCATGCAGCGGCGCTCCACCCTGCAAGCAAGGCTTCTGACACTATGTGCGCGCCTTAAGATAACGTGCAAGAGCGACAAACTCTTCCGGGGTCAGTTCCTCGGGCCTCCGCGCACCCAGCCCGTCGGGAAGCGTAATGCCCATCGCTCCCCTTGTCCAGCGTTCGAGCCCGTTGCGCAGCGTTTTCCGGCGGCGGTTGAAGGCGGTCCGAACCACGCTGCGAAAAAACGGCATATCCACCCCCTCGGGCGCGTCCTCTTTCCCCGAGAACGTCAACCGTACCACGGCGCTGGTTACGGCAGGGCGCGGGTAAAACACATGGGGAGATACCCTGAACAGGATTTCGGGATGCGCAAGCGCCTGACACAGCACGCTCAGGATGCCGTACGCTTTGGTCCGGGGAACCGCCACAAGGCGCTCGGCAACCTCCCGCTGCATCATCACAACGATCTCCTGCAAGACATCGCGCGCATCGAGCAGGTTGAACAGGATGGGACTCGTGATATGGTACGGGAGGTTACCCGCCACACAAATCGGGGCGCCTTTTTCCCCGGCAAGCGCCCGCCAATCCACGTCCAGCACATCCATCTGCCGCACATCGATTTCCGGGCGTGCATCCTGCAGGAACGCAGCGGCGCGCCGATCTATCTCGATAGCGGTAAACGTGGCGAACCGATCCTGAAGAAAACCCGTGAGCGCCCCCTCGCCCGGCCCGATTTCCACCACATGCGCCTCCTCCGGAGCCTGCAGCGCAGCTACGATTTTGCGCGCCACATTCGGATCGCGAAGAAAATGTTGTCCGAGCGATCTTCTGGGGAAAATGGACATGGATAAGGTCCGGCGCTACTGTCCATAGGGCATTTCAAGATACCGCCTTGCTCGTTCGTGTGCATTGGACCAGTCTTTCGTGGTCAATGCCTCCCGGTAGGAAGCCACCGCCTGATCGCGCCGCCCGAGTGCATCATGGGCCATGCCCGCGTAGAGCCGTCCCATCGTGATGAACGGGTAATCCACTGCTTCACGTATTGCGGGTTCCTGCAAGGCATCAAGATGCGGGAGCGCCGCCTCGTACTCGCCATAGGCCATGCGGCCTCGCGCCATGAAAAAAAGGGCCTGCCCGGCCAGCGATGCATTATATCCTGTCTGCCCGGCCGTATGACGCGCATAAACCTCCTCGAAAACGGGAATGGCGTGCCGCCACCTCCCCCACCGGGCATAGATGCGCCCCTCTATCGTATGAAAAAAAGAATTTCCGGGATACCGCTCGCGCAACCAGGTCGCATATTCTATGCTTTGCCCGAAATCGTTTTCGAACAGATAATAGATCTGCAACAGGAAATAGGCCGCTTCGGTACGGATAAACTGCCCGTCGCGCACCGTACGCCGGAGCGATTCGATACCTCGCTCCCGGTCCCCGTCCGGAAAAAAGATCATCAGCGGCTTCAGGAGCGGGTATTTTTCCGGAATAGCCACCGCATAATAGTCGTACATCCCCTTGCCAAAAGCATAATCGGCCACATCCGGTTCCCGTTTCACCACGTCCAGGACGTAATCCATCGCCCGCAGGCCATCCCGGGCCGCCTTGAGCCATTCCCCGCGATTCGACCGGAGCCGCCCCCGGAATCCCAGTGCGGCGCCCTTGAAGAACATGGCGTCAAAAGCATCCGGGTCTTGCTTGAGGAGGCGGTCCGAGCGTTCGATGACTTCCTCCATCGCCGCATAAAACGCAGCGTCATGCGTCTCGTCGGAAAGGTCGGGAAGAATTTTCCACCATACGTTGAGCGCCTCCAGAAAAGGACCGCCAGGATGTTCCGGATAACGCTGCGCGATGTGTTCGAAGCGGCGGGCCGCTGCCTCGAATTCCATGTTATACAGACGATCCAGCCCTTCGCTCACTTCGGTCCGTACGACCGGATCGTCGAAAATGGATCCGCCGGGCTGCGCCTGCACAGGGGCAAACCCCGGAAGAAAGGCTACGGCCAGCCCGACAATGGCAGATCGCATCATGGAAACCGTCAGGCATGTGCTGCAACGGTCTATGCTCCCCGCTCGCCCAGACGCCGCGTTCCGGAGTAGATCAGAGCGACAAAGGCCACTTTAGCAAGATCCGCAGGAATGAAACGCAGGAAGCCCTTGTCAATGGACTCCATCCAGGTGGCATGATCGGCGGCGTAATGCAGCCAGATAACGCCCGTGGCAAAGAACACCACCGACCCGACGAGCATCGCCAGCGCGCTGCCCGTCAGCGTATTCCACCGCCTCGAAAGGCGGCCCACTGCGAGCGCCGCCAGCGGATATCCCACCAGATACCCCGCGCTCACCGCCCCCAGCATATACGAAAGTCCGTATCCGTCCCCCGCAAACACCGGCGCAAAAAGCCCCATTACGAGATACAGGAGTTGTGCGAACATCCCGTTACGAGCGCCCAGGAAAAGGCCGCTGCCGAATACGAACACCGTCTGGAGCGTGAAAGGAACCTCCCACAAGTAGATGCGGACCTGGGCCCCGGCGGCGGTAAGCAGGGCAAAACCGACGACCCCAAGCGCCTGCACAAGGGTAGAGGCTCGTTCTTCCCGAAGGGCGTCGATCAGCGAAGGGGCGGGCGCGTGCAGTCGTAGCAGCATGAAAACAGAGACCGGTTAAAAAGGTAAGGGACGCAAATATCCTGGAATACTCTGATTAGGGCCTGCTAACCCTATGCAGCAATGCTCTGTTCCGTCAGGCACGGCGTCAATCAAGGCGCGAGGAGTGAAGTTTGGTGGTTCCAAATGAGCGACGAGCAACGAAGAGTGACGCCGTGACCGGCGGAACCCGAAGGGCGGGCGCTAAGTCCGCAAAGTTCAGAGGGGTGAGAGACTCCGGGCATGATCCCTTGTGGAACGTTCCGGAAAAGGTAAACGTTTGGGTTCAGACGTATTCGAAAAGCAAACCGTACCTTTCGGGCGGCTGCCCACCGGTTTCTGCATCCGGGGCGCTCATTCCCGTTGCCGCCCGTCTCCGCTGACTTTCCCTGCCGCCATGCGCACCTGGATCCGACTGGAAACGGATCGTCTGGCGACAGCCCTCGGGCGCCTCGACCGCCGGACGGTCACCGTGCTGGCGGCGGTCGCAGCCCTCGTTATCCTGCAGGACGCGGTCGGGAGCCGCCGGTTCTTTTACGATACCCTGAGCGGGATTTTCCCGGCTGAGCACACCGGACTCCTCGCCTGGATATGGCGGTTTCTCGTACAAGGCATCACCGGATTCGTGCTCCCGCTTGCCATCCTGTGCGGTCTGTTTCGGCAATCTGCGCGAGACGCGGGGCTGGGGCGGGGCGACTGGAAGTTCGCAGGGTTGGCTATGGCCGGCTATCTTCCGGTGGTCATTGCAGGCACATGGTTCCTTTCGGCGAGTCCGGCCTTTCAGGCGCAGTATCCCCATTATGGCCCCGCGGAAACGGACTGGACGATTTTTCTGATCTACGAAACGTGCTTCCTCTTATACTGGATCGGCTGGGAGTATCTCTGGCGAGGGTTCATGCTTTTCGGGACAGCGCATACGTTCGGAGCCTATGCGATCTTCATTCAGGCTATCCCGTTCACCTTGCTGCACCTCGACAAACCGCTGCCGGAAACCGTGCTTTCCCTTGTCGGCGGCATAGCCCTTGGGGCCCTCGTGTGGCGTTGCCGATCATTCTGGATCGCCGTCCCGATCCATGCCGCACAGATGATCGTGCTCGACTTCTGGTGCACGCTGCGCGTCCGCTCCGACGTAACCGGAATTGGACCGGAGGCATTGGGTAAAGTATTGGGCATACATTAAAACACTGGCGGGATCGTCCCGCACGGTGGTGCAGATACCTCACCGCCGCCTACCACTGGTAGGTCAGCGTCATGATATGCCCCGGCCCCTGATACCCGCTCTCGAACGCCACATAGGCGTAATCAACGAGCGCCTTGTCTATATCCAGACCTATCCCCAAAGAAGGCCCCCGAAGATCGTCGTTCGTAATGTATCCCCCCCGCAGCGTCAACATTTCGAAAACCTCCGCCCCTAAGCCCACATGGAGTTGCGTGCGCTGCATCTCAAAAAAATGCGATACTTCCACGGTGGCGAACAGCCGGGCCAGCGTAGCGTCGTCTTCCTGGAGCCGCACATGAAAGGGGTGTGCCGCTACGCCGGCACGCAGTACTTCCGGCAACCGGGTGGCCTGCGTCTCCAGTTTCGACATCCTGCCTATGTTCTGCAATGCGGCGCCGAACTGCACCTCCCCGGGCAGGTCCGCCTGTACGCCAAAATCGAAGGCATATCCCTGGGAAGAATTCGTAAAAATGCGCTCAAGCAGATACTTGGCCGTCACGCCGGCCCGAAAACGCCCGAATCGCCGCCCATACGATGCCCCGCTGCTGACGAATTGCACACTGAAAAAACCTTCCGGCTCGCCCGGCCCGGAGCGCGCCTCGAGGTTGCCGCTTTCCATCGCCGTAACAAATAACCCTACGGCCCCGTTTTCACCCAGGCCCAAACGCGAGGCCGCCGCATACGTCCCGGTGCCGAGCACCCAGGCATAATAAGACAACGAGGCCGTATTGCGTTCGGCCGCGGCCAGACCGGCCGGATTCCAGAACGTGCTGAATGCATCGCGGCTCCATGCAACTTGCGCATCTCCCATGGCGCCCGCCTCGGCATTTATTCCATTACGCAGAAACGCAAACCCGCCTTCCTGCTGCGCCGCCGCCGGCCATGCAGCAAAAAACGCAAGCATTCCCAGCATGCACAAGCGCGTTTTCATAAGAGTATCCTGTATCCTCACAGTAGCATCCGGAGCGTAATCAGGTGCAGCAGGCCCGTACCGTGCGGCTCGAGCAACAGGCCGTACTCGACTCGAACAGCAAGGCCACCTACCGGTTGTTCGATTTCAAATCCGGCGGATGGCGTGTTCCCCGAGAGGGCATTGCCGATACGGTCTATGCCGCCGCGAAGCACCAGAATCTCCGAGAGTTCGTACTCGACGCCGGCGCGCACACCGGCCTCGTGCAAGGTCGCCCGGCGCTCCTCGAACGCTTCGAACGGCACGGGGCCGACACGTTGCATACTGCGGACCCGGTATTCCAGATCCGAAATGCGGGACTCGTATTCGGCAAGCAACTGCAAACGATCCCCCATCATACTGTACGAGGCGCCCACGCGCAAACGCAGGGGAAACCGGTCGGACGTCGTGCCGCCCTCCGCTCCGTACAGACCGGAAGAATCCCAGGAATAGCGGGCCAGCAGATCGTCCGTAACGAACGCAAGGCGCAAACGGTCGGTCACGTCCACCGTCACCCCGGCGTCAATGCCAATACTGTTAACCGGCTCGATCTCGTCGAAAAGATCGGTGCGGAAAAGTTGCAGGCCGACACCCAGCGACACACGTTGGCCGAGATGCGTGCCGAACGCCAGAAAAAACGCAAATTCATCGGTCGAATATGTTTGCGTGTGGTACCCGCTGGCGTCCCTCCCGTCGATATCGGACACCCCGGCATGGATAAGCCCGGCGGCAAGTCCGGCACTCGGCTGGATGGGCGTCGAGAATTGTACAAACTGCATCTCCCTGTCGAAACGCATGATAGCCGCCGACGCCATGATATGCTGTCCTGTGGCTTGCGGCGCAAGGGCCGGATTATAATAGGGAGAAGCATCGCCGCGCGCGTCTGCGGCGAGCGCATTCCCCAGCGCCATGCCGCGGGCGCCAAAGCCCATTCTCGAAAAGGCCCCCGCCGACTGCCCCCATGCGTTGGCCGCTGGCATCAGGACCAGCAATCCGAGGAGGCAACGGATCGTCTTATGCGCCATTGCTGCGGTCATTCGAGCACCTGGATTTTCCCGTGCGCGGCCTGTCCGCCGACTACGGCATAGAAATACACCCCGTTCGCCACCCGGAATCCGTTGTGGTCGGCTCCGTCCCATGTGACTTCACGCTCGCCTCCGGCGCCGTCGTTTGCGGCCAGTTCGCGCACGAGGTTCATCCGAAAGTCAAATATGCGAATGCGATCGGCGCCCCCGTCCGAATCGTACCGGATGCGAACGAACCGGTCGTTGGCAGGCGAAAACGGATTCGGATACGCATAGGTATCCACATCCGGCTGGTCATCGGTTGGCGTATCCGGGTGCAACGGCACATCGGTTCGATAAATGCGCCAGGTGTTCCCGCCGTCCGTGCTCTTCATGAGCCCGTCCGATGTACCCACCCACAGCGCCGCGTCCGTCGTGGCCACGGAATACACGGAGAGGTCCGGGCGCACGATCCGATCGGGGTCCTCGGCATCCCGAAAACGGCGAATCGTTCGCCAGGTCACCCCGCCGTCGTGCGTAACGAACAATCCGTTTTCCCCGGCGACATACACCGTCCTGCTTCCCCGAAAGGCAAAATCGTGGACTTTTTCGCCAAGGAGCATCTGCTCGAACGTCTCGCCCCCGTCCCTGCTCACGGTCACGCCGTACTGCTCCGGCGGTCCCTGCCGGGCCGGATCGTTCACCGGCCATGTGGCCATCCAGATTGGATTTTGCCTTGGATTTTGCCCTCGTCCCCCGGGCAGGGGCTGCTCTTCTATGGAAGTAACCCAATTGCCCGTCAGTGAAAATGCCGTGCCGTCGGCGGTGAATCGTTGCCACGCCATGCCATCGTACGACCGGTTCACGCCGCCCGCCGTACCGGCCCAAATCGTGCCGGTCCGGTCCACCAGCACGCTGAATCCCCGGTGGTTCAGATGTCCGTTCATCTCGTCCCGCGATACAGGCGACACGAAAAAGTCGTACGACGAATCCGGGTGAATGGCATGCAGGAAATCGGGGGGCAGCACGACGCGCTCCCAGGTCTGCCCCTCATCCCGGGATCGACGTATGCCGCTGGCCCACGCCGCAATCCATACCTCGTCCCGCCCCGGATCGTAGTCGATGTCGAAGGGAGGACTTTGCTCCGGCGCAATAATGGGCAGGGCAGGCAACACGGATACGCCATATTCCTCGGTGGTGTCGTCCGGGTCGTCCAGATGAGACGGGCGCCAGATAAAGGTTGCGCCCCCGTCCGTGGAGAAAACATACCCGGCCACGCTGCTGATCGCCTGCCCGTCCTCCATTCTCGAAGAACCGATGCCTGCCCACACAAAAACGCCTTCCACGTCCAGCGAATACACGTTAAGACGGCGGGCCGCCAGCGAATCGACGTCTGCAACGAACCAGGTGCGCCCGTCGTCCGGGGTCATATTCAGAAACGGCCCGATCCACAACCTGTCGCCCTCCGCATGCAGGTTCGTTACACTGTTGCGCAGAATGCCGGCCGCAGGCAAAAATTCGTCGGTCCGGCCAAACTGGCCAAACTGAGCCCGCCCCTGTGGAACGAGTAGAATACCGGTCAATATGATAAAGAATACCCGTCTCATTCCACCACCACCGTTGCTTCCACGATATCGCTGAGAAGACCGGCTCTATCTCTGGCCTGGAAGGCCAACGTGGTCGCCCCGGGGTCATTCGACGATTCAATCCGCACGACGCGCGTATAGCGGCCATCGGCAGCCTCCGCATCGCCATCCGTCCCCTCGTCGAACATGCCGATCTTTGTCCCGGGTCTTTCCACATTCCAGAATTCGACCGAGACGATATTGGAAAGCCCGTCCGGATCGGATACAACGGCTATCAACTCCAGCAACTTAGCGGGTTCGCCCGGCCCGGGACGGCGCAGGGTATCCGGCGCCACGACCATGCTTATGACCGGCGGTCCGCCCTCCGCCGAAACATGCATCATGCCGCGCACCTGGTTGCTGAGCATCCCTTTTAGGTCTTCCGCGAAAACCAGCACGGTATAGACCCCGACCTCCCCGGCCGGAATGATCACGTCGGAATGGCCCGCGTACCGCCCGCCGGAACCCAAAGCAAGCACGCCTTCAGCAATCGTCTCGTCTCCGAACACCACGAAAGAGACAGCCTCCACATCATGGTCGGGATCCCGTACCGTCACCTCCATGGAAAGCGGAACGACTACATTGGCATTGCCGTCGCCGGGCGACGCAATAAACTGATGCGGCGAGAAGGAAAAATCGGACAACTCCGGCGGAGTGCCCGCATCGTCAAGCAGGCCGGGAGCCTGATCGCACGCACTCAGGGCGAGAATTGCTGCGGCAAGAACCGCTGCCGGATAACGAAAGGAATGAAGCAAGACGAGCGTCCCGAAGGGTTCAGATTCGGAAAAAACGAAACCGTATCAATCTGCGCTCATCAATGCTCCACAGGTGGAAAAGAGAGGGTGCGACCGGAAAGTACGCAGCACGTGCAAAAGCGTTACGACGGATGCCGGACAGGGGCTCTTAACAAGCCTTCGACACAAAAGATCCCGAAGGGTGAAATATACCTCCCGGAAGATATATGGACGCAAGCAACCATAGAATCGTCATGCGATATACAGCGGCCTGAAGCTGAAACACAGGATAAAGATAAACAGGCTGAGAAGGCCCAGCGCCATGCGGCCGGGAGTCAACGGTTGCTCATGAAGTACAGGGGGGTGATCTATCCTGACCAGAAACATGAGCAACAGGCACCAGAGCAGCCAGCCGCTGTAGGCAACGTTCTGCATCCACGGCAGGATATTCTCTGCAAGCGCAGTTAGGACCATAATGCCCGCCATGGCCGGTGCAATGCGCGTCAGATTCCCGTCGAACAGTTTCGCCAGATACAAATACAGGATCCCTGCAAGAATAAACCAGGAGAGGCTACCAAGAGACGGAGATAGTTCATAGAGAAGCGGCGAGATTTCGAGCACGAACCCGATGGCGCCCGAAAGCAGCAGCACCATGAAAAAACCCCGGGCGAGGCGGGCATGCCAGACCCGTCCGAATAGCGCATACGTAATATGTCCCCCGTCGAGCTGCCCGATGGGAAGCATGTTCAGCGCCGTAAAAAACAGACCCAGCCACCCCGCAAACAACATGGGGTAGTGGTACATCTCCCAATTGGGAGGCACATCCGTGAAAAATTGCTTGAGCAGCATATACAACAGCGTGTCGCCGACGACCAGCGTAATCGCCCCATCGCTCGATCCGGTCAGGCTGTCCGGATACCTGCCGAATTGTTCGACATACTGCTGGATGGCCTCGTGCCCCGGCCCCACGCCGAAGATGTACGAGGCGGGCGGCAATGCGGCAAAGGCCGCAAGGAGAAGAATAAGAGCGACTGCAAAACCGGCAAGTGGCCCGGCGACCCCGATATCGAACAACTTCCGCAGGCTGGGCACCGGTTCTCTGATGCGGATCACCGCACCCAGGGTACCCACCCCGAAGAAAGGAAGGGGAATGTAGTAGGGAAGCGAAGTGGCCACGCTATGAAACCGGGCGGCGAAATAATGTCCGAATTCGTGCACGGTCAAAAAAAGAAGCAGGGATAACCCAAAGCGCAAACCGTCTGCCAGGAATGCCGGCCACCCCTCGCTCGCATACACCGCCAGGCGGCCCGTCAGATTACCTCCTTCCCACACCGTGGTCGCCAGCGTAACGACAAAGAGCAGTGCATGGAGCCAGTAGCGATCCCGGCCTTTACGCACATCGGATCCCCCGGAACCGGCTCCGACAGCATGATCTGTCTCTGCAGAGAATACGGAAGGCTCGCTATGCGACGGATACATACGGGATATACGCGGAAGAGGCAGTGTGCGTCAGGAAGCAAACGAGCGTCAACGGAGCCCGGAAAGCCCCTTGGAAATCCGGCGCATGGCTTCCTGCAAATCTTCCGTGGAAGCAGCGTACGAAATACGCAGGCCTCCGGGATCGCCGAAGGCGCCCCCCGGCACAAGCGCCACATGATGCTCTTCGAGGATATAGAAACACAGGTCCTCGCTGGTTTCGATCGCCCTGCCGGAAGCGGACGTTGAACCAAGATAGGAGGATATGTCCGGGAAAAGATAAAAGGCTCCCTCGGGCCGCGGACAATGAATGCCGTCGATCGCGTCAAGTTGCTCAAGCATGAAATCGCGCCGGATGCGGAACCGGCTGACCATGTCCGTCACATACCGCTTGTCCATTTCCAGCGCGGCAATACCGGCCCTCTGGGTAATGCTGCACGGCGCCGAAGTCGTCTGCCCCTGTATTTTCGCGGCCGTTTTTACAATGGCCGGGTCGGCCGCCATATACCCCAGGCGCCAGCCGGTCATGGCATAGGCTTTCGAGAAACCATTTACCGTGATCGTCCGCTCCTTCATGCCGGGGAGCGAGGCAAACGCAACATGCTCCGCATCGAAAAGAACATGTTCGTAAATCTCGTCCGAGAGCACGAACACATCCGGATGCCGTCGCAACACCTCGGCCAGCGCCTCCAGTTCCTCCCGGGGATACACGGAACCGGTGGGATTGGAGGGCGAGCACAGGATCAGCATGCGCGTGGCCCCGCCTATGGCTTCCTCCAGAGCAGAAGGACTGAGGCGGTATTCACCGGCGGCGGTGGTGGCAAGCGGCTTTGGCGTAGCGCCCGCGAGGCGCACCATCTCCGGATAACTCACCCAGTACGGCGCCGGAATAAGCACCTCGTCCCCGGGACGACAGAGCGCGGCAACGGCAAGGGCGACCGACTGCTTGGCGCCGCTGGAGCAAAGGATCTGATCCGGTGTGTACGCAAGCCCGTTATCCTCCTCGAATTTTCGGCAAATCGCTTCGCGCAATGCGAGCATACCCATGTTCTCCGTATACCGGGTATACCCTTCCCGGATGGCGGCCTGACCCGCCTCGACGATCGGCGCCGGGGTGTCGAAATCAGGTTCTCCGGCGCTAAGGCCAATGACGGGAAGACCCTCTCGCCGCAATTGCTTTGCACGCCCGCTCATCGCCAGCGTAGCGGACGGCTGAACGGCTTCCACATTGGGATTGAAACGGATCATAATCAGGAATCACAAAAGATTAGGGCCTGTTGACACTAGGGACGGGTACGCCGCACAAGCGCATTCAGCACAGGCTCAGGCACGAAGGCCGAGACATCGCCGTTCCAGCGAAGAATGTCACGCACCAGCGTGCCGCTTACCAGGGCATGCCGGCCCGAAGCAGGTAAAAAGACGGTTTCGAGATCTTCCTGTAGCGCCCGGTTCGCCAGCGCCATGGGCAGTTCGTAATCGAAATCGCGGGACTGCCGAAGCCCCCGAATCAGCACAGTAGCGCCGGTCTCCCGGGCGCGGTCCGCAATCAGCCCCTCATGGGCTACCACTTCGACGCCGGTCAAATGCCGTATGCACTGGCGGATCAGCTCGCACCGCTCCTCGATGGGGAAAACCGTTTCCTTTTCGGCATTGACAGCCACCGTCACCTCCACCCTGTCGAACAACGCCACTGCGCGTTCGAGGATATCGAGATGTCCGAATGTAAACGGATCGAATGTGCCGGGATAAAGCGCCAGTTTCATATGCGGCGGCGATCAGGAAAAAACAGGGCGGGAAGCATGCTCGGCGGCGGCAGGGTCCGGGACCACAGCCTGCGCACGCCGAAACACCGACACCACGGTACGCCCGTATGACCGGGAAACGTCCAGGTCGGGATGCGCCGGTTCCCGGTCGAAAAAGATACGCCGGTCATGTTCGAGGATAAACAGGCCCCCTTCCGCGGTATGCGGCAGCGCCAAGGAAGGCATTTCCGGCATGGCTTCGAGGCTATACGGTGGATCGGCAAAAATGAAATCGAACGCCGGTCCCTTGTAGCGGCGCAGGTAGCGTACGGCATCCGCCCGTAAAAAGATGCATTGATCCTCCACATCCAGTTTGCGCGCATTCCGCCGGGCCACCTGAAGCACGCGTCCTTCTTTTTCCACAAAAACGACCGAGCGGGCCCCGCGGGAAAGCGCCTCGAAGCCTATGGTGCCGGCGCCGGCGAACAGATCAAGCACGGATGCGTCGGCGAATCCTCTCCGGTTTTCCGCAAGGTGAAAAAGCGATTCCCGCGTCCGGTTCGTGGTCGGTCGGGTCAGAAGACCTTTCGGAGCGAAAAGTTTTCTGCGAGCGAATTTTCCCGCAATAATTCTCACGACGCAACGATGTAAATGAGTTAGGGTCTGCTCACACTATAAAAAAATTCCTCGCCTTCATACAGGGCGCCGCCGATGCACCCGGCATATGCCGGAACGTCCACGTCCGACGGCGGAGAGGTAACAGGAACGTCCTGAAGCGCCGCAGGATGCAGCACCCGGATATCCCCGCCGAACACGGCCCGAAGTTCGGAAAACAAGGCGTCGGGAGCAGTCTCCCCGTACATGTAGACTGTTTTTACGCCCGACGGGGGGATTCCGAACCGGGACGCCGTGTGTACACCGAGGTATGCCGCATCGATCGGTTCTATGCCTTCCGCAAACCCGCCAAAACGCCAGACCTTTCCGGTGCAAAAAATATAGTCGAGCCGGTCGGCATACCAGCCGATCCCCAGAACACAGGAATTTTCACCGGCGTCTTCCCTTGCAGCCTCCGCGCATCCGATCATACTGACCGCCGCGTGGGCGCCGGACATGAGCCGCGTGTGCTTCGCCGGTACGTCCCGAACAAGACGCCGCAGGCGTTCGTCAAGACGTTCTTCAACCGCCAGCACATGCATCCATGCCTCTTCAGCGCCCCGAGGCATTGCTCCATGGCAAACCACATCGGCAGTGATGCGCAGCGGCTTTTCCGGCGCTACGAGCAGATCGGTTGCTTGCCTGAGACAACTCCGCCGGGCATCCGGTCCGGCTTCCGAAGAAACCGGCACACGAAAGGAATGACCTTCCCGGGGAGAAATCGCGATACGCAGATCGTCAATCCCGCGGCTGTCCTCCGGTCCGGAAAACGCCTCTGCAAGCGCCTCTGAAACCGCATGAACGCGCTCATCGTCCCCGCCGGAAAGCACGCTGTTGAGAAGATCCTCGTCCACGTCAATGCGCCCGAGCCGCGATAGCCGGCGCTCCGACGCAGATTGCGATACCTCGGCGTAGCGGACCGCACGGCCTGTTATATCGACCCCCGCCCGTACGTACGCGTCCATGGATCAGGTTAGCACTATGCAGCGGCGTTCCGCCGCCGCCTGCGAGACTACTCCCAGCTTGCGGCGTTCAACCGGGTAGGATCCGGTTCAAGGGTTCCGATCTCATCACCGGAATCCGGATCGCTGAGCAGATACACCATGACGCGCGACGTATCGTTGATTGCGTATTCGAATTGCTTCCCTGTACGAGGCGAAACAATAAAGGAATCGATATTCGTACCGCTACCGAACAGACTGTCGCTGTGCGCCTGTATCGTCGAATCGGTTTGCACCCAGATATGCAGGCTGTCCAGAGAACCCGGGAAACGCCCGTTTCGTTCGTCGAACCGGATGAGCGCCGCCCGGATATTACTCATGCGCAGGCGCGTACGGTCCGTGAGTTCCTCTTGGCGCTCCACGGCCGCCCAGGGTTCGGTAATCGAAACATAAAGGAAATACCCCATGAAGAGGATAAGTACCCCCAGGGCCACCTGAATAAGAACACGTTTGTTCTGACTGCCTGACGCCATAGTGCGCTCCTGTTCCCGCAGTGTCTGATTGTCTGACGAATAAGAAACGGGAACCTTACTTCACGGTACATACGCACGACGACGCCCGCCTCTGCGAAAAAATACATGAACATCCCCCGAAAAGCAACCATGCAAAGGCTATCTGCACAGAGAACGGAATTTCTCCCGCAGATTGCGATATTGTGGTAAGCGGGCCTGCCTTTCCGCCCCATACCGATCATTTCCATGGCAACCGACCTGCTCATCAACATAGATCATGTGGCCACGCTGCGCAACGCCCGCAAGGAAACGCTGCCTGATCCGGTCCATGCCGCCGCCGCCGCCGAAGCCGCGGGGGCCGACGGCATCGTGGTCCATTTACGGGAAGACCGCCGCCATATCACCGAACGCGATGTGCGCCTCCTGAAGGAAATGCTCCGCACAAAATTTGATTTTGAGCTGTCCACGGATCCCGATGTGGTGCGTATCTGCTGCGAGGTGCAACCGGATCTGGCTACCCTCGTGCCGGAACGGCGGGAGGAAGTAACCACGGAACACGGACTGGACGTGATCGCCCGCAAGGAGCGTCTCCGCGACGTCGTTACGCAATTGCGGGAGGCAGGCATAAAAGAAGTGGCGCTCTTCGTCGATCCCGTGTGCAACCAGATCGAGGCAACCGTGGAAACCGGGGCCGACGGCATCGAACTGCACACCGGGGACTTCGCCAATGCCGGCAACGCAAACGAACGCAAACGATGTACGGATGATCTGGCCCGGGCTGCTGAACACGCCCACGCCGCCGGCCTGATCGTACACGCCGGCCATGGGCTCGACTACTGCAACTACCCCGCGTTTCGAGCCGCAGTCCCCCATGTTCGGGAAGTTTCCATTGGCTTTGCCGTGATGGCCAGGGCCATGCTTGTCGGTATGGAACAGGCGGTTCGGGAAATGCGAGAGCTCGTAAAATCGTGACGCACCGCCCGGCACACGTCCACGCATCGAAAAAATCCATGGATTCGCCGCTCCTGATGCCGGAAGACGCCCCTGAAGGCCACCGATGCGGCTATGTCGCCCTGGCGGGACAACCGAATGTGGGGAAGAGCACCCTGCTGAATGCCCTCATCGGGCAAAAACTTTCCATTGTTACCCGGAAACCGCAAACCACGCGCCACCGGATCCCCGCCATGTTGTCTGCGGACGATCATCAGATCATTTTCCTCGACACCCCCGGCATCGTGGTTCCTCGGTACGGACTGCACAGGGCGATGATGCACGCTGTGCGGGACGCGGTGGCCGATGCAGACCTGCTGGTATTCATAGCCGACGCCTCTCGCGGCGTACCCGACACACCCGGGATGGATATCGTCCAGGGCCGACCCGCCATACTCGCCCTGAACAAAATGGACCTTATCCGGCAGGAAGACGCCCTGCCTCTCGCAGAGGCCTGGCTCGCGCTGGGCGATTTCAACGAGGTCGTGCCGATTTCGGCCCGAAAGGGTACGAACCTGGACATTCTGCTGGCTGCCATCCTGCAACGCCTCCCGATCGGGCCGCCTCTCTACCCGAAGGACATGATCAGCGACCGCCCGGAACGCTTCTTCGTGGCCGAGATCATCAGGGAGAAAGTATTCCGGTTGTACCGGCAGGAGATTCCATACTCCACCGAAGTACGCATTGTGCACTTTGAGGAACGAGAGCACGAAAAGGACTTCGTATCCGCCGAAATCGTGCTCACGGCGGATACGCAGAAGGGAATCCTGATCGGGAAAAGGGGCCATGCCCTCAAGCGGCTGGGCACGGCGGCGAGGAAGGATATCGAGGTTTTTCTGGGCCGATCCGTATACCTGGATCTGCATGTGAAAGTCCGAAGCGACTGGCGCAATCGACCTGCCTTTCTGCGCTCGTTCGGTTACCGGGCCTGACGGGAAAACGCCGCGCCGGATCACGAGTTGATCTGTATCCCCAGCCCGTCCCGCGCCGCCTTGCGCAACGCTTCCGGCGCATGCCCTTCAGGCAATCGCCGCAGCGAAAAGGCGCGTCGCCGGGGGTACGTTCGCCGGAGTTGTCTGAAGTGCAGCGCCGCCTCCTCATCCGAGTCGGGCCATGACCGCCTCATGCGAAGGTCATCGCGCCATATATCGTACATGCTTTGCGCCAGATGGCATAACCAATCCGTTGCCGGCAAGACAGGATCCGGGGCACATACCGGGAGCGTCTCCGCGCTCCCGTACCCTTCGCCGGCAACGCCCTCTGCTCCAGGCATATTCATGCCCGGCAGCGACGCAATGGCGTCGCGCAGCATGTACGTGCCCGCCACCTTGCCGTCGTACGAGTACCCGGCGATATGGGGCGTGGCGATGTCCACGGAGTTCACCAGCGCCGCAGACGGAACGGGCTCGCCTTCCCACACATCAAGCGCCACAGCAAGTCGTCTTTCAGCGTGCTGCAAGGCCTCAAGAAGCGCCTCGTTGTCGAAAACGGCTCCGCGCGACGTATTAATCAACCAGGTTCCGGGACGCAGTGCGGTCAGTTCGCCGCGACCGATCATATGCCATGTAGGATGCGGTCCTTCCCGGACAAGCGGTACATGAAACGTGAGCGCATCCGCCTGCTCGATCAGGGTATCCAGCGGAAGATAGTTCCGGGCCGTTCCCGACGGGTCGTCCGCCTCCGCAAGCGGCGGATCGCACAACAGCACCCTCATGCCCAGCGCGGCGGCCCGCATGGCCATCCGGCTCCCGATGCGCCCGCATCCCACAACGCCCAGCGTCTTGTTCTCGAGGGGCTCCCCCCGGTTTACCGCCAGATAAAGAAGCGTCGCCAGTACGTACTCAACCACGGAATCCGCGTTTGAGCCCGGCGCGTAGGCGAACGGAATCCCGCGCTGTCGCAGATACGCGGCGTCGATATGATCCAGGCCGGATGTCGCCGATCCCACGAACCGGACCGCGCTGCCTTCGAGCAACGCCGCATCGACGCGGGTGACGCTGCGCACAAGCAGCACATCCGCATGCCGGACCGTCTCCGGAGTCATATCCCTCCCGGACAGGGTGTGTATCGACCCAAGCGAACCAAACAGGTCGCTCACCAGCGGAATGTTCTCGTCAGCTACGATATTCAGGGGCAGCATGACGCACCGAAATGTACCAAGACCAGGAGCCGACCGGAAACGTCAAAAACCGATGCCGATACTGACCATGGTGGCGTCAAGACGCTGCTCGTCGGGACGTATGACCACATCGGCAAACTCATACTCGTCGTTGGTGAATCCCGATATGCCGAAGGCGCGCTTGACCTCAGGGTAAAACCGCAAGCCGGCCAATCGAATTTCCAGACCCACCCCTACGGCGGCGGCCATGCTGAGCGTACGCAAACGGTCCTGGTTGGTGGTATCCGTGGCGAATCGCAGAACAGGCCCGACCAGTACATACGGAGAAATGAAAGAACGGTCGTACTGGTACCGCACGTCTACCGGGATTTCAATGTAGGTGACGAAGTGGTCATCGCTGACGGAGCCGGTAGCATCCGGAAACCCGGTATCCGGAGCACCGCCAGGATCCACCGGATCCGGCGTCGTGATAAATCCCGTCGCATTGGACGGATCGAAAAGCCGGCCTGCATCCATATACCGCAATCCGGGACGCAGCGAGAACGACCCCAGCGGCAGATTGACCCACAGATGAACGTGCCATCCGGGAACCCGCTTGAGGGACGCCGTATGGTCACCCGCCGTGATGTCTCCCAGTTCGGAAAATACCACTCCTCCAGCGATACCCATCTGGGCGTTTGCGGGTATCGCCGCGACCCCGCAAAGTATCAGGACCAAACCGATCGTACCGAAGAATGCTTTTTGCATAAAAACGCCCCGCAAAGATAGTTTGCAACCCGGCATGCATAAGGACCATACACTGCAACCTTAACCGCAAACGCAAGTTTCTGCCTTACGTATATCGAACAGATTCATTGCTCCGCGAGCCGGACAAACAGACACACGCCTGTGAATATCGGCATTACATGTTACCCCGTGTACGGGGGAAGCGGGGTCGTTGCCACGGAATTGGGCAAGGCTCTTGCGCTCAGAGGACATCAGATTCATTTCATCGCCTACTCCATGCCGTTCCGGCTGGCGCATGTGACGGAAAACATTTCCTTCCATGAGGTAGCTGTCAACACATACCCCCTCTTCGAATATCCCCCCTATTCGCTGGCCCTTACGGGCAAGATGGTTGACGTGGCCCGGTTCGAGCACCTCGATATCCTGCATGTGCATTACGCCATTCCCCATGCCACAAGCGCCGTACTGGCCCGGGAAATCCTGCGTGAACAGGGGCTGTACGTTCCGGTATTCACTACGCTCCACGGCACAGACATTACGCTGGTGGGACAGGACCCGGGCTTTGCTCCGGTGGTGAATCATGCGATCAACCACTCCGACGGCGTAACGGCTGTCTCCGAATATCTCCGCAGCGAAACGAAGCGGCATTTTCAGGTCGATGCGCCAATCGAAGTCATTCCCAATTTCATCGACACGACGCGCTTCCGCCGCTGCGAAAACAAAGCCTTCAAGCAGGCGGTGTGCCCTGACGGCGGGAAAGTCATCGTGCACGTCTCGAATTTTCGCCCCGTGAAACGCGTGGAGGACGTGATTCGGGTCTTCCACCGCCTCGTGCAGGAGGGCATGGCAGTGAATCTCCTGCTCGCAGGAGACGGACCGGACCGGATGTCCGCCGAACGGCTGGCCCGCGAACTGGGCGTATGGGGACAGATCCGCTTTCTTGGCAAACAGGAGCCGATCGAGGAGTTGCTATCGATCGCCGATGTGTTTCTCATTCCCAGCGGCTCGGAAACGTTCGGCCTGGCTGCGCTGGAAGCCATGGCGTGCAATGTGCCGATCGTGTCGAGCAATATCGGGGGGCTGCCGGAACTGAATGTGGACGGCGAAACGGGCTTCCTGTGCCCGCTGGGCGACATCGATGCGCTGACGGAAAAAACCCGCGCCATTCTAAGCGACGATGCGCTGCAGCAGCGTCTTGCGGAGGGCGCCCGCCGCCGGGCCGTGGAGATGTTCGACCAGGACCGGATCGTGCCCATGTACGAGGCCTATTACGAGCAGGCTCTGCAAGCGGCCTGACGCCATGACGCCGGGCTTGCCCACTGGTGGAGAAAGCATCATTTAAGGAGCCTCTGATTAAATCCGCATGGGCGAGGGCATTGGGTGGTCTTGTTGCGCGCTCCAGGAGCGAATCGGCGGGTTTATCACGCTCCCCGTTGCAATTTTACCTGAAAAACTTTATTCATTATTCTTTTAACCCCCCACGGATTCACCCACAAACACCACGGAAGAAGCCATGCTGACTGCGCTCATGAAAAACAGGATCGTTATCGCCTCGGTGGCGCTTTGCGCCGGATTCGTACTGGCGTATCTCGTTTTACCCCGATCTGCTTTGACCCCTGCAGACGTTTCTGATCTGTTGGAGGGCGACATACCTGCTTCCTTTTTAGAGCCGAAAGATGGCGTACACGTGGTTGTCGACGATATGCCTGAACTTGTCGGGGGGATGGCTGCTATCCAAAGCAAGGTGATGTACCCTGAAAGCGCCGTCAAGGCGGGCGTGGAAGGACGCGTATTCGTGCAATTCGTGGTCAACGAAGAAGGCGGCGTACAGGACGTCGTGATTAGCCGGGGTGTTAGCTCCGACCTTGACGAGGAGGCCATGCGTGTCGTGAGCGAAGCGAAATTCACGCCCGGCATGCAGGAGGGCAAACCCGTCAAGGTGCGGATGTCGATACCGATTACTTTCAAGCTCAAACCGGACGCGCTCTCTGAGGAAGCTCTCCGAACGCCGCAAGATGGCATATACGTGGTTGTCGACGATATGCCTGAACTTGTCGGGGGGATGGCTGCTATCCAAAGCAAGGTGATGTACCCTGAAAGCGCCCGCGAGGCGGGTGTGGAAGGACGCGTATTCGTACACTTCGTGGTCAACGAACAAGGCGACGTACAGGACGTGGTGGTTGCCCAGGGTGTGGGTTCCGGCCTTGACGAGGAAGCGGTACGCGTACTGAAGGGAGTAAAGTTCACGCCCGGCATGCAGGACGGCAAACCCGTCAAGGTGCGGATGGCCATCCCGATTACCTTCAAGCTTCCGCAGACATAAGGATACAGGACGTATACAGGATCAGGTCGGGAAGCACCTTTCGATCCTCTTTTCCTGTCGTTTGATCCGGCAAGCACTGCTTTAAAACGGCCCCGCCTGCATAGCAGGCGGGGCCGTTCTCGTATTCGCTCCGGGGCCAACCCGGGCACATAGAGCGGAACGCGAACAGGCGGCGTATGTAGCAAGAGTTTTGTCCGAATCGATCGACTCAGTGCGCCGCGCCATGCAGATACAGGGATTTACCTGCAATCCGTTCGAGACGAATTGTTATGTCTGCCATGACGAAGGCGAGGCGGTGCTGATCGATCCGTCCTGCTCGACCCCGGAAGAATGCGCACAGGTCGAACGCTACATCGCCGACCGGAAACTGACCGTCCGCCGCCTGCTGCTAACGCATGGACACATCGACCATATCTTCGGATGCGCCCACTTTGCGCGGACATTCGGGATGGGCTTTCTGATGCACCGCGAAGATCGGGCTTTTATTGTCCAGGCCGAGGCACAAGCTCAATTTTTCGGGGACTCCATCGAAACCCCGCCTGAACCGGAGGGCTTTCTGAACGAAGAAGACCAGGTGCATTTCGGCAACACATCGCTCGATGTGCTGCATACGCCGGGACATTCTCCGGGATCGATCTCCTTCTACGACGCCGCCTCGCAGGCACTGATTTCCGGAGATGTGCTGTTCCAGGGCTCCATCGGGCGGACGGATCTGTGGCGCGGCGACCTGCCCGAACTGATGCGGTCCATTTTCGAAAAGCTCGTTCCCCTCGGGGACACGGTGCATGTCTATCCTGGTCACGGCCCTGTCACGACCATTGGAGAGGAACGGCAAACGAACCCGTTCCTTCTATTCCCCTCATGAAACGGCTTCACGGACTCATTCTGCGTATGCTCCCGGGACGCGTTCTCGGATGGTTGGGAACGCTCATGTTCCTGCTGGTGATGCAGTTTCTGATCAAGTATCTACCCGATCTGGCGGGTAAGGGGCTGCCTCTTGGGGTCCTGCTTGAACTGATCGCCTACAACCTGGCGTATATGGTGGTCCTCGCCGTGCCGATGTCCCTCCTTATCGGCACCATGATGACGTTCGGACGCATCGCCGAATCCAGGGCCTGGGTCGTGATCAAGGCGTCCGGCGTCTCACCTGTCCGGCTTATCTGGCCCACGCTCCTGATTGGGGTATTTGTCGCGACCGGCATGACATACTTCAATAACCGTGTGTTGCCGGAAGCAAACTTCCGCGCCCGCAACCTGTGGTACGACATACGCAAGAAGCGCCCGGACTTCGAGTTGCGCCCCGGCATGTTCTACGAAGGAGTACGAGACTACAGCATCCTCGTGCAGCATGTTGCCGCCGGCTCCGGAACGCTTGAGGATATTCTCATCTATGACTACACGGACAATGCCCAGGCCGTGATCAAGGCGCGCGAGGGACGGCTGCTCCCCCTGCCGGATCGGCCGGAACTGGCGCTCACCCTGTTCGATGGCGAAATACATCGCATGCCGGAGGGGCAGCAGTTTTACCGAAGCGAAGAGCGCTACGAGCGGCTCACCTTCGACAGGTACCGCATGACGCTGGACGCTTCCGAATTCGCTTTCGAGCGTTCGGAGGAAAGCCGGACAAATCGTTCGGATCGCACCATGCCCACCCGGGACATGATCGGCTTCGTGGATTCCCTCCAGCAGAGCGTCGATTCGTCTCTTGTCCGCCTTGCCGCATATTTCAAACCGGGGAGCTTCGGGAGCAATGCGCCGGAGACCCGAATGCCGGGTACAAGAGAGCCCTTCCTTGCAGCGCTCCCGACCGAAGAAACCGGGATAGCCGCATCGGCCGGACGCGCTCCTCCGAGTGACGAACAGATCCTTACCAGAGCCATAGAGGATGCCCGGAATATCCGTATGGTCATGGACGATACGCAGCGCGGCATCGCCTGGGAATTGCAGCGCGCCGACCGGTTTCTCGTGGAGATCCACAAGAAGTACTCAATCGCTATCGCGTGTCTTATTTTCATGCTCATCGGCGCCCCCTTGGGACTGAGCACCCGGCGCAGCGGGCTCAGCTCGGCAGGCATTCCGGCAGCGGGCATCTTCCTTTTTTACTGGGTGACGCTCGTGCAGGGTGAAAAGCTGGCCGACCGCGGCTTTCTGGAGCCCTGGATCGGTATGTGGATCGCCAACCTTGTGATGATCGCGGCAGGACTATGGCTGATGGTCTACGTCACGCTGGATCTGCGCGCCACGCCACCTCTCCGCACCCGGCTTCTGCGCCTGTTGCAAAGACATAAATCCTGACGGCGCACGCCGCACGATCTCTCTACCTGCCCGATGCTGTATCTCGTCCCCACGCCGATCGGCAACCTCGAAGACATTACGCTCCGCGCCCTCCGTATTCTGAAGGAAGTGGATCTGATCGCCTGCGAGGACACGCGCACCTCGGGCATACTTCTTGCCCGCTACGAGATTCGCACGCCCACCGTCAGCTACCATGAACACAACGAGCGGCACCGGGCGCCGGAGCTCGTCGAACGCATGCAGGCGGGGCAACGCATCGCCCTGATAAGCGACGCGGGATCGCCGGGAATTTCAGATCCGGGATTCTATCTGGTGCGGGCATGCAGGCAACACGATATCCCCGTGGAAGCACTGCCCGGGGCTACTGCTATCATCCCTGCGCTCACCGTCTCGGCGCTGCCCGCGGAGCGCTTCGTTTTCGAAGGCTTCCTGCCCGCAAAAAAGGGGCGCCGCTCCCGGCTCGAAGCACTCCGGGACGAACCGCGAACCATGGTGTTTTACGAATCGCCGCACCGGGCCGCCGCCACGATGAACCAGTTTGCAGAGATCTTCGGACCCGATCGTCCGGCAGCGGTCGCGCGGGAAATGACCAAAAAATTCGAAGAAGTCCGGCGGGGAACGGTAAGGGAACTGGCGGCTTTTCTCGACGAAAAATCCAGGGTCCGGGGGGAGATTGTGCTGGTTGTGGCGGGAGCCGGGGTTACGATGGAGGTGTGGAGGTGAGTGGAAAGCAAGTAATGTGTAGTTAATGAGTGTCGGACCGGTTCAGTGTGCGGTATCCGCGCATGCCAGTGCTAGACATTAACTTCCCGCATACCGAACCAAGCAGCATTCGCTCAAGCGAAAATCCACCTCGATCAAATATCAGTTTGGTTTGGAAGGGATTATCTTAGAAAGGAAGATCGTTATCGAGGTTACTTTCATCATTGTCTGCTTTATATAAAACATGATCATTGTCATCGACCCAATTCCAACCTTCTTCGGTAAGAAAAATAACCTGCTCTTCGTATTCCCTGCCAAAAGTATCAACATCTTCTTCTAATTCAATTTCTATAAATTCTCTTTTTTCAAGTCTTCGAAGTGCCACACCTAAATCAACCCGCATCAAGCCTTTATGCTCTACAGCTTGTTGCAGATCATGTATGCTTACCGAATTTTCTGGAAGAATCGTCTGTCCCGCTATGATAGAAAGCACTCGTATTTCTTTCTCAGATAATGTCTCTTGCCCAACCACCTGCTTGTTTTCGATAATTTTTTTCGCCCTAATACCCTTTTTGAATATCGCGACAGCTCGTTTCTTTATCTTATCACCAAGGAGGTCAAAATCTCTCTTGGAATCAGTTTTGTATTTAGTTATGTTACGATGCTGAATATCAAATGGATATCTCTTTTGCGTTCGCTCGTCCGAACAAATTAAGATCACAGGACAGCCCGTAGCATACGCATAGCCCAATTCATACCACACATTGGGATTATCCATCGTGATATCTGCCAGACAGATGCTTGCGTTACGAATACCCTCCTCTATTGCAGCAATCGGTACGTCAACGGCAGGGTCTCGATCAACTCGATATGCTTCAAAGCCCGCTTGTTGTAAAGCTGGCTCGTAGATGTCATCGAATCTCTTGTCAAACTTGGGGTCGAACGGTCGGATTACGAAGCATTCTGGCATTTTTCACGCCTTATGGTTTGTTGAAGTCATGTTGCCGAAGACAACAAAATTTCGTGAAGCAGTTCTATCGAGAGCTCCCTCGTTCTCGGACGGCAACTTTCCCAAACTCAAGGTGCCTTGATAAGTTTCGATGGGTTCGGGTTATTGCGCCACGCTAATCCGGTTGTTCGGAAATTCCGAATAACTCCCGCTGCCGATAACAAGAGAGGGTTAAAATGCACAAACGAATCAGTAACGCCAGTCCGCGTGCGCGAGAGGCGCCCGGTTGAGTTCGTCCCTATGCATGCGCCACTGGGGCATGAACCGGTCCATCAATGCTTGAAACCGGGCATTGTGTTTACGTTCTATCAAATGGACCATTTCGTGCACGAACACATATTCCAGACATGACGCCGGCTTCTTGACCAGTTCGAGATTCAGCCAGATGCGTCCCGCTTCGATATTGCACGATCCCCAAAGCGTTTTCATTTTCCTGATACGCACGTCAGCGACGGTGACGCCGACTCGCGGCTCCCACTTGGCGACAAGCGCCGATAACTGATCGCGGAGTTCGCGGCGATACCATCGGTACAGCACGGCCTCCCGCATATCCCGGTCGGTTCCCGGGCGAACGCTTAACCCCATCGTCGTGTTATTGAGCAGGCGAACCGTTGGCAGGCTATTGTGCTCGGTTACGTCGAGCCGGTAGCGACGCCCCTGGAAGTAATGGCTTTCGCCGGTCACGAATTCCCGCCGGGACTGGCGGTGTTGCTGCTCGAAATCCGCTTGTTTTCTACGAATCCATCCGAGTCGCGAGATGACAGCCAGTCTTACGGCGTCGTCATCCAGATACAGCGGGGCCGCCACCCGAACCCGGCCGTTCGGCGGATATACGCCCACATGAAGGTTCTTGATGTCCTTGCGGACGATTTCAACCGTCGTTCCTCGTATGTTGATGAAATGACCCGCCACCTCAGTAATCCGGCTGATTCTTTACGAGTTCGAATATGTGGTCTACGAGAGCGTCGTTGCCGTTGAGCGCCGACCTGATGGCGTGCCGGACTTCTCGTTCTTTCATTACGTTTCCCCGCCAGTCGGCCTTTTTAACGTCGCGGATCGCGCTGTCCAGAGCAATCGCGGTTTCCTTTCTAACGGATGAAGATGGCTCGTGTACCGCTGCATATCCTCCTCCGGATTGGTTATTAGCCAAGTTATCGTACAGAGCTCTCAATGAAGACGTATTGATACCGGGGGGATACGAAGTCCGGTTCTCCGGCTTGCTGACATCCTTCGCCATATCGACAATTCGCTTGAGATACTCCTTGTAGTCGATGGCTTCCTGCTTACGCTGCCGGATCAGGTTGTCCAGCAGTTCCGACATCTTCTCGTAGTATCTGGGATTGACCGCCATTTCATCGATGATCAACCGTCGGACATTGTTTTCGATCGTCTCGGCGATCGCTTCGCGATTCCCCCGGATGCTTCCGGGCAACTCATCGACCGCTTCCTCTCCGCGCTCGACGATCAATTGGACGAGCGTCTTGTCGTCGAACGTTGAAAGCGTCTCGCTTTCTTCCGCCCGGATGTATGTGTCAAGCAGGTGTCGCATGGCGGGCTCGTAGACCTTCAGGTCGATGTAGTCGCCGCTGGCCAGTTTGACCTCCTGACGTACTTTCTCGTAATGGTTTACCTCTTCTTTGATCTCTTGCGCCTCGGCCTCGGAATAGCCGGCGTCGCGCATCTCGTTGGCCAGATTGGCGTAGGCCCGGAGAAATGCCGCCGTTTGTTTGTAAAGAGACAACCGCTTCGGTTCGTTGCCTTTAAGTTGCGCGGCGTCGCCGCTATCGCGGGCGCAGAAGTAATGCAGATACGCCGGGGTATCGCATGGCGGCGCAACCGGTTCGCAGAGCGCCTTGATGGCCTCGCGCGTTTCGTCAAGACGCTTCCGGCCTTGCTCCAGGCGGTCCTGCAACAGACCTTCTACGTCGGCGGCGTCGTAGCCGTCGAACGCCTCGCCGGTATAGTCCTTGACGGATTTTTCCAGCGAGCGAAACAAGTCCTTGTAGTCGATGATGTAGCCGTATTCCTTGTCCTCGCCGTCGAGACGGTTGACCCGGCAAATCGCCTGGAACAAGCCGTGATCCTGCATCTGCTTGTCGATGTAAAGGTACGTTGCAGGCGGAGCGTCGAAGCCTGTGAGTAACTTGTCCACCACAATCAGCAGTTTCATTTGACCCGGTTCGTCAACGAAACGCTTCTTTACCTCCTTTTCAAACTGCCCGACCTTTTTCATCGCCTTGTCTTCCGGCTCGTTGAAATACGCCGCGAGCATCTTGCGGTAGATTTCGTACTGGCGCAGCTTTTCGGTGAGTCCCTCGCCCGTTTCCTCGCCCTTGATGTCGGCCGGGGCCGGTTTGTAGGAAGTGACGATAGCACACTTGCCCGCCAGACCACGCTGCTGAAACATTTCGAAGAAGCGGCAAGCGGAGTAGATGCTGCTGGAAACGAGCATCGCATTGCCGTGACCGCTTTTCAGCCGGTCTTCCGTCTCCATGTCGAGCAGGATGTCGGCTACGATCTTCTCCAAGCGATCCTGTGCACTCAACACGCTCCGCATCGTACCCCAACGCTTCTTAAGTTGCGCTCTCGCCAAATCGGTCAGTCCCCGCGTTTTTGCTTCGAACCACTGGTCGATCTTTGCCTGCGACGTGATATTCTGGTCGATATCGCGCGCTTCGTACCGGAGGTCCAGCACCACGCCGTCGCTGACCGCTTCGTCGTACTTGTAGGTGTGGATGTACGGCCCGAAGGTCTCGATGCTTCGCCGCTTGTCGTTTTTGAGCAGCGGCGTCCCTGTGAAGCCGATCAGCATGGCGCCCGGAAGCAACTCCTTCATTGCATTGTGCAACTTGCCGGACTGGGTGCGATGGCACTCGTCTACAAAGACGAAGATATTGCCCTTGGGGTGGAAGTCCTTGGGCAACTGGCTCTGTATTTCTTCGATGAATGTGTCTACGTCGCCTTCCTCCGATGTACCGAACTTCTGAATCAGCGAGCCCATCAGCCATTCGTCATTGGTATTTAGTACGCGCACCAGATCGGCGCCGCTGCTTGTGCGGTGGATGTCCTCACTGACCCCTTTGAAGACTTTCTCAATCTGTTCGTCGAGTTCGGTGCGATCGGTGATGATCAATACCCGGGGGTCGGTGACGTTCTCGCGAATCCACTTGGCCAGCCAGACCATGGTCAGACTCTTGCCGCTGCCCTGGGTGTGCCAGATGATGCCGCCCTCCCGGCGCTTCACGCGGGTCTGCGCTGCTCGCACGCCAAAGCACTGGTTGTGGCGGCAGACCTTCTTTACGCCCGCATCAAAGACCATAAAATCATGCATGATCTCAAGGAATCGCTCCTTGTCGCAGAGTTGGCTCAATTCCCGGAGCAACGGATTGTCTCCGGCATCCGGGTGGGCATTGGCCTCTTTCCAGCGCAACCAGTACTTCTCCGGCGTTTCGATCACGCCGTAGCGCAGCCCCTCGGTTTCGTTGCCCGCCATCACGAGCTGCATGGTGGCGAAAAACGGCTGGATGAATTCTTTTTTCTGGTTGTCGAGATTCTGGCGAATACCCTTGGTCACCGACACGATCGAACGCTTCAACTCGAGTACACCCAAGGCAATGCCGTTGACATACAGCACGAGGTCCGGCCGCTTGGTACCCCTGTGGGTGACGGTTACTTCCTCGGCGATGGCGAAGTGGTTGTTGGCAGGGTTCTCCCAGTCGATCAGCCAGACCGTAACGTTCCGCTCGCCCACACCCGGTTGCACCTTTACACCGTAGCGGAGTAGGCCGTAGACCTCGCGATTGGCGTCGTACAGCGTTTTACTACCGCCGAGCGCTACCGCTTTGCTCAATTCGGAGTGCGCCTTGTCGGCAATCTTGTCACTGTGGCCCCGCTTCTTCAGCCAGTCGGCGAGCAGTTCATCCTCAATGTTCCGGTTGTGAGCACGGTCTTCCCAGTTACCGAGATAGGCATAGCCCAGCGCGTCCAGAAAGAACTCGATTACTCGCTGCTGTGTGAGCCGTTCTCGTTCGCCGACCTTACTCATTGTCCGTTTCCATTATTTTCCAATAACCGCCTCTGGCGGGCCCGATCCGCTCAAAGATACCCATTCGTTTCATCTCACGAATCTGCCATTCGATTCCCTTGGGCGTGATTTCGAGTCGGTTCGCCAGTTCTTTTATAGTAATTGAAGAATCAGCTGCAATCAGGGCCAGAATTTTCTCCCTAGTTTTCCTCCTAGTTTTCCCCCTAGTTTTTCTCCTGGCTTCCTCCCGGTCTGGCTGCAACTCTGGCTGCCCACCTGCTTGCACCCCTTCCTGGACCCCGGCTTGGACCCTTGCCAGTTGCGTCGCATAATCCGGTCGCCGAATCGTTGTCACGAAGCCCCCGCTGGCAACAAACTCCGGTTCCCGTAAGCTGGCCGCCACACAGCGCCGGATCAACGGATCATTGCACAAATAGTCGGCAAGCATCTCCCGTTCGCCTGCGAACTCCTTCTGTACGCTGCTGATAAAGATACGGAGGGGGATATAGTATCTGATGTCGCGCGAGGGCATTGTAATGGATAAGTGCAATTTTAGTCGGCCTCTCGCTTCGAATTGGTCTCGTAGAGGGTTTCCGTGATGGCGCCTCGAAACAACTCTTCATTGAGGAACTGGAGAAGACGTTTAGCTTCAGCCCGATCAGCCGGAAAGACAATCTGGTCGCCTTTCAGACGAATATTGACTGCGTACCCCTTAGACTGATCAGCAATCTGTTGCGCAGTGTATTCATCAAGAACCCTTGAATCCCGTAGCATAGCAAAACGCTTACGGGACCATTGATTAGCACCAGTAGCAAGGGCATCTGCATCCTCTGGATACAGACGCTCGTGTTGTAGGATGCTCCGAATCTCACGCTCGGATGCCTCTTCGTAGAAATCCGTGAGAGGTAGGAACGTGTTGACCGTCCGAAAACTGTGAAAGAGCAATTTTTTATCAGCTGCCAGGTAAACAGCGCTCAATTTTGTATCAAGAGTCAAGGCAGGTTTCTTCATAGTTGTATAGGTATCCTTTTCAAGAAGCAGGATGTATCCAGGCTTGATCACATGAGAGCGACTGAAGTTCTGGAACAGCATCAATTCCGCACCTTGGCTATCTCGGGCGAACGCAATGATTCCCTGGATGGCATCAAGAACCACATCGTTGTTATTTATGGTGTCAAGATACGGCACCGAGAGACTGTCTTTCCCTACCAACCATTCGGGAAGTTCATAATCCTGTATTCGGAAACGCTCATGTTGTTCAGGTTTGTAACCAGCATCGAAATCGATCTCCTGAACATCACCCGTGAAGGTAGTGTACTGTTCATGCCAACTCTCCGCGAGCTTGCCCTGTAACCTTTGGTGCAGTGGAATTCGCAGGAGGCGAATTGTTCCGGTCTTTTTTACAATAGCCGCAAGATGTAAATTTTCAAGCATGTGTGTTGCCTGTATGTAAGTGTACGTTCCGTGCGAGCCTAACAGTTTTTATTTTTTGGCCAGACTGTTGAAGATCTGTTTTGCTAATCAGAAGATTGGATATTCCATGATCGTTCTTTATAGCATAAAAACGATAGCGAAATAATATACGCATCACAGGATTGAAATGAAAGGCGTCGGCATATGCGATGGCAAGGATAATAATCGCCAAAATGTACCCACTTGTGAGCCAGCCAGTAGCAAATATTGATTGTTCTGATCGAAGGAAAGGCAGAAGATAGATAAAAAGAAATGTGAGCACTTCCTGATCTTTGCGTTCAAACTCCTTGATAAAGAGCAAACATTCTTGTACTTTTCTCTCAGCATATCTCAAAAGAGCCCAGCAGAGTAACGCGAGAACAAAAGCCGCTACAAGCCACCATATCCAGGTCGTACATGGTTCCCCGTGCTCGAACTGATTTATAGCTACCGCAATGAGCACGGGTGAAAGAGATGTTGATACCAAGAGACACTTGGCGAAGATATTCAGCATACAATGTCCTCCGTAGTGTATGTTGGTTGGACCAGCCGCACCCGGCCCGTTAGAAGCTGCTGCATCATGCCTTGCTTGAAAGCATGGGTCTTATCCCTGCGTCCTTCCAGTGCAGTGATCTCGGCATCCATGTCAGAAAGAACAGCAGCAATGGCGTGTTGCTCGTCCGATTTCGGCAAGTTGACTTCGATATTCTCGATAGTACGAGAATTTAGACTAGGGACTCCAGACGCCTCGTTATAACTTCGCCAAGGAATCATGCAAAACTTGTAATAGAGAAACTTGACAGACATCCCATCGGCGATTTCCGTGTAGAATAAGGTGTCAACTGTCCAGAATGGTGAGGATACGTACTGCGGATCGTCGATTGTACCCTTTCGCCCAATCAGTACGGACGGCTTGTCGTACAGGGACACATCCGTACGACCTATCTCGCCTCCACTTGCGAGAATCGGATATTTGCCGTCAGGACCGGTTATATACCGTTGGCTTCGTCCATGCCTAACTGTTAAGGCACTTCCGAGCTGCTTCCTCTCCCACTCCCCACTAAACCCCGGCAGGCGGCTCTTCCCAGTGAGGAGTTGCTGCATGACGGCCTGCTTAATGGCCCGCTTCTTGGCGATCAACGCCTCCAACGCCGCAAGCAACCCATCCACATCCGATAACGCCTCGGCGATGGCGCGTTGCTCATCTTCTCTGGGCATTGAGATCGCGATTGACTCGAGGTCCCGTTTCCCAATTTCAAGGAATGTGGAACCAGCCGCACGCCCCAACATTTGTGACTTCAGGGTAGATAGGAGATAATAGAGAAATTCATTCGAGGTACCTGTTGGTACTACGAGTGACTTAAAACCCTGATTCGTGCATATCTCGCTTGCGGCGATTTTCACCTCACCGATCGTGGCGCGACTACATAACAGTATGGAGCCACGAGGCAAGAGACTTGCACCGCAACTTTGCAAGCCGGCTTCGGTGATATACCGTTCTGTAACGGTCAGATACTTTCCTGGCGTACGTGTTATATCCGTTGGCGTGCACCAAGGGATCGTTCCGTTCCAGAATCTTGGGATTTGCGTATTCGGGGTAGCTCCATTTTTAATTGTAGACACTTTACCCAGTGTCGTTTTGCACCACTCTTTGTTGAAATTCTGTAAGGCACCCATAGATTCTTTCTTATCGGCTTTTCAAGCTACTTGTAATAGCCTGTTCATTTCCACTTCAACCCCATCCGCCTCAAGTGCCCCTCGACTTTCATACCGAATGCCTCCACCTCCTGCTCCAACTCCGGCAGCGTCTGAGTATAGCGTTCCTCCAATTCCTTAACCCGACCGGCGAGCCGTTGTGTGAGCCGTTCGACCTCGCTCTCGATAGCAGCCCGGATGCCTGCAAACCATTTATCCTCTACGACCAGCAACTTGATTGCGGTTTCGGTAAGCGAGGCATAGCGGGCCAGCACCCACTCGTTCAGCACACTCTGATGGTCCTTAACGGCTTTCCCCGCCTTCGACTCGGCTTCGATCAATGTCAGGCAGCGCATGAGTATGAGCTGTTCCTCATTACTCTCCGGCTCGTTCCGCATGGCCTTGAGCCTTGCTGCCACCGCAGTTTTAGTGACCTTGCCCTTGTCGTTAAGCACCTCTGCCAGCAAGCCTTCCTCCCCTGAGTGTTCTTCGACAAATTCCTCCAGTTCGCGAGCCGCAGCCTCCTGCATGGCCTGTAGCCCCTCGATCTCAGTCTGCTCATCGGCAAAGTAACGCGCGACGATCAATTCCGGAGGAACCAGATCCATCTTGTATTTCTTGCGCTTGACAGTCAGATCCGGCGTCTCCTTGATTTTCTTTTCCTTGTCCTCAATGATCCCGCGCGGCCTGACGGCATCGGCCCAACCATCTGCTACGATCAGATACACATCGTCCTGCATGATCTCGTCCCAGTAGTTCATCAACCGCTGGTAGACATCGTACTGATCGAGCAGCGGCAGATCGATGAAACGCGCCAGCAGGTCTTTCGACAGGGTACGGATGACATCCTTAGGCTTGGCTCCCAGTGCAAGTCCCTTCAGGAGCGGTTCGTGCGTCTCGCGCCAAACGTCGAAGACAGCCGTAATCTTCTCGCTGTAGTTCTTGAATTCGTTGTGGTCGAGGATCGTGTTTTTTACTTGCCTTGCCTCGATTCGGGCATCGCTGTAGCCCAACCGACCGTTGCCCGCAAATAATGCCTGACGCAGCGAGGGGAAAACACTCCAATATTCTTCAAGCGCATCGATATCGCGATCGGGAATGCCGCCTTTCAAGTGAGCATTGAGATCGTGCAGGTCCTCAGGCTCACTGGAGTCGATATAGCGCGGGATATTGAGATTGAAGTCGTTGGTCGGGTCGGCAATCTCCGATACCGGAACCATACGGGCATAGCCGGGCAATTCTTCCTGCTTGTTGAACACATCCACAATCTTGTAGATGTCCTGCGCGCGCAGGCGGTTCTTGTTACCGTCCTTGAGAAAGCCCTTGCTTGCGTCAATCATGAAAATGCCGGCGCGGGCACGGGCATGCTCCTTGTCGATAATCAGAATGCAAGCGGGTATGCCGGTACCGTAAAACAGGTTGGCGGGCAAACCGATGACGCCCTTGATGAAGCGGTGCAGGATCAGCTTTTTGCGAATATCGGCCTCCTTGTTCCCGCGAAACAATACGCCATGAGGCAGAATGATCGCGCCCTTGCCCTTGTTATTGAGCGATGCGATGAGATGCAGAAGGAAAGCGTAGTCCCCGTTTTTTGGTGGGGGAATGCCGTATTCGAAGCGCCTGAATTGGTCGTGGTCCGGATCGAGCCCGTTCGTCCAAGCTTTGGCGGAGAAGGGCGGATTAGCGACAGCAAAATCGAATGTCTTGAGGCCATCGTTCCGATTCGTGAAGTATGGAGCAGCCAAAGTGTTTCCATTCCACAACTCGGCAGTCGGATGACCGTGCAGAACCATGTTCATCCGCGCCAGCGCCCAGGTAGCATTGTCCATCTCCTGACCGTAGATGGCAAGTTTCGGCGTGGCGGCTTCGTCATACGCCTTGATCAAGAGCGAGCCTGAGCCACACGTGGGGTCGTAGACAGTGGGTTCCCTCAGTTCGCCAGCGCGCTCAATACCAATGACCTTCGCCATAATGCGCGAGACTTCGGCAGGCGTATAGAACTGCCCTTTACTTTTGCCGGACTCGGTGGCGAAGTGCATCATCAGATACTCGTACGCGTCGCCCAAAAGGTCGTCACCCCCGGCGCGATTGGTGCGAAAATCGAGATCCTCGAATATGGCGACCAGTTTCGAGAGCCGGTCCTGCATCTCCTTGCCCTTGCCGAGTTTGCTTTCGTCGTTGAAATCGGCTTGGTCAATGACACCCTTGAGGGCATTTTCCTCGGCGAGCTTTCCTATGATCTTGTTGATCTTATCCCCGATTTCCTTGTCGCCTTTGAGTCTCGCCATGTCGGCGAAGCCGCCGCCGTCGGGCACTTCGATGAGCGTGTCGGGCTTGTCTGAGACGTACTTCATGAACAGCAGCGTCAGGACATAGTCCTTGTACTGCGAAGCGTCCATACCGCCGCGCAACTCGTCGCAGCTTTGCCAGAGCGAGGAATAAAGTTGAGACTTCTTCAGGGCCATGCGCGCGTACTCAGGATTTGCAACCCCCTACCGCTGATACCGATGCCGCCGCAACACCTCCGGTTCTCGTGATCGGGTCACGACCTCCCCGCAATTCCCGCATCGAAACACGATCTCCTTGGGTGGGCCCGTAGCGCCGGCCAGAAAGAACACCGCGCTGAACATGCCGTAGCGGACATGGGGCGAAACGCGCGGATGATCCCTGCCATGTCCGCAGGAACAGGCAGCGGCGGGCGGTGGGGAATATTCTGAAGGCAGGAGGGGTTCCGCCTCGGTAGCCTCTTTGTCCAGCGCCTGTGCATGACGGTAGTGCTCTGCATCTGCAGGCCGTTCCACGATGTACTTGTCTACCGATAATCTTCCGGATCCCCACAGCACGAGCAGGATCAGCAGGAACAGGACGAGCGCCGAGAACTCCAGCGACTGCGTGGCAGCGAGGAACCCGCTCTGCATATGCACGACGAAAACGGCCCCGATGAGAATCGGTAACTGGACCAGCGCAGCCACGCGCGTGAAAAGGCCGACGGCGATCATGACTCCGCCGACGAGATGGGACAGCGCGACATAGTGGATCAGCACCACGGAGGTAAGCCAGGCCGACGAGGAGGGACCGAGCAGATCGATGAACGCGGAAGAGTTCGAGATAAACAGGACTCCTCGCGCAAAGAGTCCGATCCCAAGATAGATTCTCAGTAGTTCGAACGCGATGTTTCCGAGGCGCTCGAATTGTTCGCCAATCGAACGGAACGGGACGAATCGCCGCGTACTCCATGATGCATCGACGGACCACCGGCCGGATCCGTGCAGAAAAATCGGGATCAGCAGAAACAGTACGAGCGCCGAGAATTCCAGCGACTGTCCTGCCGTGAATACGCCGCCCCTGAGATGGACGAGAAAGACGGCGCCCAATAGAATAGGTACTTGCAGCAGCACAGCCAGACGCGTAAACAGACCGACCGTAATCATGGCGCCTCCCAGAAGGTGCGCGCACACCACGATATACATCACACCGGACGATGCAAGCAGGGACGCCTCGCTTCCCGCTACGAGCGCGGTAAAGGCGTCCGGGCGAATCAAAAAAAACAGGCCGCGGACAAAGAGCCCGACCCCGAGATAGATGCGAAGCAGATCGAAGGCCAGATCGCGGTTCGCCTCGATGCGCTCGGGCAGAGTCATGGACGTATGCATAATCTACTTCTGGTAGTTCCGATTTGTGGAGCGCAGCCGCGCCTTGTATTTCTTGAGCCGGCGGCGAAGTATCTTCGCGCATTCGTCGACCGCCTCCTCATGGGTGGCGCCGTCGCTCGCAGCCGTGAGTGTCTGATGGTACACATGCACAATCATTTCAGCGGTTTTGATCTTGTCCGGATGCCCATTCTCCGATAATACGATGCGCGCTTCCGTAATGCCGTCATACACCCGTTCGAGTTTCGCCAGTCGGGTTTCGGCATATTCTCTGAGCGTGGAAGGAGCATCGAAATGACGAGCCGTAATCTGTGTTTGCATTAGGATACCTCTTTAGGTCGAACAACCTTATGATGCAGCGCAGATGCGCCCCTCTTCGTATTACGGAATCGGCACGAAATTATCAACGGATACGACGGTAAAACAGAAGATTCCCGCCAATCATGACGACGAATGTCTTGTTGCGTGCAGGTAACGGTCTTCGAGCGCATGCATTTTTGCTTTCTCCGCCGGGGTTTTGTCGAGATAACCGATCAGGTGCAAGAGGCCATGGATGGCATAGCGCATGGCTTCCTCCTCTGCGTCCACCCCGAATTCGCGACAACGTTCACGCGCCGTATCGAAATCAATATAGATTTCCCCATCCACGACCCGTTTCCCTGCTTTCTCTTCTTCGGGATGATAATCGAAGGCCAGTACGTCTGTAGGCTCATCGCATGCCCGGTAGCGCCGGTGCAGATCCTGTACTGTCTCGCGGCCGGCCACCACCAGCACAAGGTGCCGGGCCGTTACACCCTCGGCAGACAGTACATGCGTCAGTACCCGGCGACAACGATCTGCCGGAAGCTTGCAGGAAGGATGCTGCAACGCGACCGTAAAATCGCCTTCCGGATGGGTTTTATCCCCGCGCATCAACGGAGGTCGTCGAAGAGCGTCTCGGTCATCGAGAGCGCAACGCTGCTCATTACGAGTTCCGGGGCCAACTGCGTGAAGTCGGCGGAGAGCAGGCGTTCGTCCACGTTGGAATACAGGGAGCATCCCGCTTCCCGTTCTATCACGAGCCCATGGGCGGCGCCTGCACGGCGTGCGAAAAAAAGAACTTCACCCAGTTCTTCACTGGCGATAAACCCTGTGCATCCCTGGAGCTGCAGGAAAGAGCCGATAGCGTATACGGAAATGAGATTTGCGGCCTGATCGTGCCGCACGTCCTCGGGCAGATCCAGTTCGGGCGTGATTTCCAGCGAGAGCCGTCGACCGCTTGCTTTGTCCAGAAGTTCGTAGCGGACCAATGCGGGTTCGCGCCGGGCCGGTACTCCCAGCACGCTGGCAATACGATCAAAATCCTTGTCGGAAAATGCGAAGGGCATAACAGGAGCGCCTGCGAAAAACGAAGGATTGTTTGAGGAAGGGGCCGGACTGCGCCTCAGTACGTCTCCTCGGGATATTCCTCTGTTTCCGGGGGAACCTCATCGTCTTCCGACAAGGGACTGCCAAAGTCCTCCGGTTCTTCGTCGGGCACGACATTGACGGCATGCAACCCCTTGTCGCCTTCCTCCAGATCGAACGTAACAGCCTGTTCCTTACGCAACGTTTTGAACCGTTCCTCCGTCTGAATCGAGGAATAATGCACAAAAATGTCCGCCTCTCCGTCGGGATGCACGATGAAGCCGTACCCTCTTTTGGCATCGAACCATTTTACGATGCTTCGGTGCGTGCTCATGACAATGCCTCTGAAATTCGGGATCGGTTGGTGGCAGGCAGTCTGTTTGGCACGAGGTTTTTCGTGGAGTCTGCACCGAGTTTATGGAAAAAATCGGGCGCATAATGAATATACGAAAAAAAATATACAGGCAAAGCCCGCTTCCGTCGAAAATTCACACTCTCGGACGAAGAATCGTGCCGGAGCTTCCGCCGGTCTGCAGGGCTTATTCGGGAGGGGTTTCCTGTTCGAGCGATTGTTCGTATTCCTCGTTCATACGCCGGTAATCTTCCGCCGACATCCTGATCGTGGAGTCTCCAAGAATGTCCGCAAGGCGTCCGTTGAGCGCCGACGCGGCTTCATAATCGCTTGCCTGGAGATAAATGCCCCGAAGTACTTGCACATACGATGCGGCAAGTTCCAGATCGCGGTTCGTCTCTCCATGTTCGATGCGCCGCAGGACCAGTGGTTCGGCGCCCTTTGCAACCTCGGTGGCTTTCTCGATCTCCCCGGCTTCGAAATAAGCCCGCGCCAGCAACAGGTAGGATTGCTCGTCGCCCGGGATCGTATCGAACGGCACCTTTACCATAAGGGTATCGAGCAGCGCCGTTGCCTGCTGCGTTTCCCCGGCGAAGGCAATCGATTGGGCGGTATGCGCGAAGATGTTGCGGTAGTTGTCCGCCATACCGCGGATGGTCTCGTCGTAATAGACCTTCGGGTTGTTCAGGTTGCGGAACCGGAAATTGCCCAGAATGCCGGGCGCTACGGAAGGCGCGACCCGGCCGAAACGTTCCCCGTGCCGGATAGGCACGATCTTGAACGCCTGCCCCTCAAGGTGAAAGAAATCCTGCAGATCGAGCTGGCCGTCCGGGCTTACCGTCACGGCAAAGTACACGGGACGCTGCCACCCCTGCCGCGCGTTCGTGGCCACGATATCCAGCGAGGCCTGATCGGCGACATATACGATGTTGTGTTCGTCGTTGTAAGGCCGTCCCTCCAATCGCCAGCGCATCGGGTTCATGATCAGATTGGTGTCGGCGATTCCCGGAAGGAATATCTCGGATTCCGGTGCGAACCGGTCGGTATTCACCGGCAGTTCGATGTCGCGCGGAATCCACGCTGCCACACTGATCTGGTCGATCATGTCGTCGGACATGGAGAGGGGGAGCGGCGACGATTCCCGCGACCACTGGTTCTTGAGTTGCCGGATATACCATGAGGTATTGAGCAGCGACAGGTTGACGACGCGCACATCCGTCCGCTGGCCCTCAACCTCCTGCAGATACCAGAGGGGGAACGTATCGTTGTCCCCGTTGGTGAAGAGGATGGCTTCCTCTTCCAGACCGTTCAGCATGTTCCAGGCGTAATCCGTCGCGATGTAATTGCCGGATCGGTCGTGATCGAACCAGTTCTCCCGTACCATCCAGGCAGGCGCTGCAAGGAACAGGACCACCCCCAGCGCGAGCATGGCGCTGCGCACCTTTCGCTGGTCCCACGCAGTATGGATCATTTCACGCAGAGAGTACAGGATGCCGGTAGCCCCCAACCCGATCCACAAGGAAAATGCGAAGAAGCTGGCCACATAGGCGTAGTCCCGCTCGCGAGGTTGCAACGGCGTCTGGTTCAGATATACGATAATGCCGATGCCCGTGATGAGAAATAGCGTAAGCACGCTCAGCGCCCGACGCCAGTCCCTGTTGAAGTGAAAACCGGCGCCGATCAGGCCCAGAAGCAATGGCAGCGCATAGTACACGTTCCGGGACGCCCTTGTCGAGGGAGTCGTCATGAGGTAGTCGTTCGCCCCGATACGCTCATCGATAAACCCGAAGCCGGTGGCCGGCGGCGCATCCTGCACATCGCTTGCCCTGCCCATGAATTGCCACAGGAAATAGCGGATATACATGTGTCCGATCTGGTATCTCAGGAAAAATTGCCAATCCGAATCGTACAGCGCATAATGGGGATGGTGCGCCGGTTCCGGCGAATATCTGCGAGGAAAGAATTTCTCGTTCGCATAGTCGATGTTGCGGATCCGGTTGTCGAACGTGTACCCCTTCAGGAGCGGCAATTCGCCGTATTGTTCGCGTTTCAGGTAGGAAACGATCGCCTCGGTCGTTTCCGGATCGTTCTCGTCGATGGGAGGATCTGCAGCGCTGCGGATGAAGATCAGCGCATAACTCGAATACCCGATAAGCACGACGGCCAGGCTCAGAGCGACGAGATTCGCCGTAGCCCACTTTTTTTTGTGCGTGTACCATACGCCGAATGTTGCGGCGGCAATCACGAACAGCATAAAGAAAAGGGGACTCCCGGTTTGTCCGGCGATGGTGGGCAGATACTGCACCACGCCGGGGTACACGACCAGGAAAATGACTACGGAGGCGCATCCGGTCCACAGTATGCCGCGCCATCGTTTCCCCGATCCCCAGGAAGGTTTTTCGATTTCCGTGAAATAAACGATCAGGGCAATGAAGAATACGGCAAGCAGATTGAGCAGATGTACGCCGATAGCAAGGCCTACCAGATAGGAGATGAGGACAAGGTGCCGGTGAGCATGTCGCCCTGTCGGGAGTTGGTTCCCGGCAAACGTCTTTTCTTCTTTGCGGGCCTCCTCACTCCACTTCATAACCAGCCAGACGACCAGGGCCGTGAAACACATCGAGAGACCGTAGACTTCAGCCTCGACGGCATTGAACCAGAACGAATCCGTGGCGGCGAACGTGATAGCGCCTACGACGCCACCGGACAGGGCGGCAATGCGGTGTTCCGGGGACGGGTCCTCCTGACCCCTTTCCTGAACCTGCCATTCGCGCACGAGCCGCACGATGATCAGGTGCGTGAGCAGCACCGTCACGGCGCTGGCGAGCACGGACACGAAGTTTACGGAAAGAGCCACGTACGCGGTCGGCGCGAACATGGAGAAGAGGCGCCCGACGAGCATGTAAAACGGCGCTCCGGGGGGGTGGGATACCTCGAGCAGATTGGCGATGGCGATGAACTCGCCGGCATCCCAGAAAGAGGCGGTCGGCGCTACAGTGAGCCCGTACAGCACGAGCGCGAACAGAAAAACGGCGCCCGCAACGATTCTATGTGTGGTCATGGATGCATGGCATGTACGGGAAAACGATACCTCTGCTAACGCCGACCGGTACCGGGCGTTTCATGGAGTGGGTGCGGGGCCGGAACAGGCCCCCCGAGAAGACCGCTATACCCCGGCCCGTTCGGACTGCTCCGCCAGCCATGCGGCATACCCCTCCGCGGTGTGCACCGTGAAGTAGCCGCGCATCCGATAGTGGCCCAGGCCACAGAGTTGCGCACAAGCGATTTCCCAGTCGCCCGTGCGGATGGGCGTGAAATAAAGGGGAATGGACAATCCGGGAATAGCGTCCTGCTTGACCCGCATTTCGGTCAGCGTGAAACTGTGAATCACATCCTTGGACGTGAGGTGCACGATCACCGGCTTGTTCACCGGCACATGCAGTTCATTGACGGTCACGATGTCGTCCGCAGCGGCCGGATCGTCCGGTTGCAGACCGATCGGATTGGTTAGCAGGTCCACCAAATGAACGTCCCGCTGCCCGAACACGCCATCGGGCCCCGGATAATGGATGTTCCAGGCGAACTGCTCGGCAATCACATGTACGACGGTGGACTCCTCCTCGGACGGGTAGTTGTCCTCCGCGCGGAGCGTCGCCCAGGTCGGAATCGCAAACGCGAAAAGCAGCACCAGTTCCGCAACGATCACGCCCACTTCATGGTAGGTCGAGAAGTGCGACTTTGTACCGTAGTAGTCGGCTTTGGGATTTCTGGAAGCCCGGAATCGGTACAACGTATATACAAAGAAGGGCGCCCAGATGAGGAACATCACCAGCATCAGCCAGTGCACCAGCCCCATCATGGCGTCGATTTCCGCACTGTGCGCCGACGCCGCCTCAGGCAGTCCAAGATAATTCGTGAGGTCAAGCCACTTTAACATGTGAATTGCCGGGCGGATGGATGGACATTCATGGTATGATTCGGTGCGCTGTCATATGCATCGTTACATCGAGCGAAGTCTCACTTCACAGGGCGCAATTCGCCCTCTTCCGTCATCACGGCCTCGCCCCGGGCAAGCAACCGGGCCCGGCGGCGCAGGCGAATAAAAAACGCACTCACGCCCCCGCCCACGAAACCCGTTACGCCTATCAGAAGCAGCATGGCCATGCTGATGCCTTGGGTCGTCGAATTTTCCACAGCGTTGGCGCCCCAGCACACCTCGCAAGCGGCGGCCGTATAAGGAAGCAGCACCAGCCATGCAGAGCCAAGCACTGCGGCGGAAACAGCGATACGACGAACGGCGCCTGTCATAATTTTCCTCCGGCGATATAGCCCGTACGCGTCACCTTCTTCAGAAAACGCACACCGTAGACAACCAGGGCGGCGCCCACGAGAAACGCAACTCCCGCAGCCGCAGCCGACAACGCGCCATTGTCCGTAAGCGCCCATACCCCGAAGCCCAGGGACAACAGCGCAGAGGCCACGATGAACACGATATGGAAGGCCTTCAACGACATGGTCAGAATCCGAAAATCTCCGTGCCTCCCTGATCCACGTAATACACGCTGAACAGAAGGAACATAACCAGCAATAACGCGAGGCTCAACCAGACGAGCCACCGGATAACCTGCTCCTCCGAAACGAGGTGCATGAAATAGGCCGCCACCAGCCCCGCCTTGACGGTCGCGATCAGCAAGGCGACAATGAGCGCCGGCACAAAGGGAAGTTCAAGATAGCCCACGACTACCGTGACCACCGTAAGGACAGCCAGCGATCCAAAAACAAGCATGTACACGCGGACATGCTTTTTTATTTCCTCAACAGAATGCTCGCTCATAATGCGCTGTACGTTGGCCAGGCCTGCGCGCCTGGCGTGTTAAAGCAGATAAATCGTCGGAAAGAGGAATATCCACACGAGATCGACAAAGTGCCAGTAAAGTCCTGCGATCTCGATCCGGTTCGTAAATTGTTTCGGGTTCGTCTTCCACATGCGGGCGCCCGGCCACATGAAGTACATGTTGACGATAATGCCGCCGATCACGTGGAGGCCGTGCAGGCCGGTCAGCACGAAGTAGATGGCAAGGAAATTGTTCTCGGCGGGCAGGTACCCGTGGCTGAACTTTTCGCCGTACTCGAAAGCCTTTACCACCAGGAAGGCGAAGCCGAGCGCAATGGTGGCGCCCATATACAACCGGTACCGGTCGAACCGTTGCATCGCAAGGGACGCCCAGGACATCACCATCGTGACGCTCGACCCGATAAGTATGATCGTATTGAGGGTGGCCAGCGGAACGTTCAGAATGTCCGAAGCCCGTTCGTACATATGTCCCCCGATCTCGCCGGGCCATTCGGGCGCGCCGATGCGCAGGAAGATATATGCCGAGAACAGCCCGCCGAACAGCATGACTTCGGAGGCGAGAAAAAGCCACACTCCGATCTTTGCATTGTTCACGCCCGTATCAGGCCGGGGCGCAACGGTGAATGGAATTTGCATGGCGGTCAGGGTTCACAAACGGGTTTCATACATACGGCAGGCAGTCCGGTCTCGCATTAATCTTCCGATGCCTCGGCAGGCGGAGCATTTTGCGGCCAGTAATCTTCGTCATGGTCCGGGTGACTGTATTCGTACGGATCCCGGTACACCTGCGGCAAATCGTGGAAGTTGCCGTGCCCGACAGGTGGAGACGGGGCCGCCGACCATTCGATGGTCGTGGCGTCCCAGTGGTTGTCTGTGGCAGCTTTCCCCTTCTTCAGGCTGATAAGAAGATTCACGATAAACGGAATCTGGAAAACGAACAGCACCCATGAGGCGATCGACATCACTTCGTTGTAGACGATCACATCCTGTGCATGGGCGTAAATCTCTCCTCCGTCGTACAACCGCCTCGAAACGCCGGCTAACCCCTGGATAAGCATGGGAAAGAAGATGAAATTCATGCTGACGATCGTGCCCCAGAAGTGAATCTTGCCGAGCGTGTCGTTCAGGGTCCGCCCGGTCATCTTCGGGAACCAGTAATAAATGCCGGCCATGAGCGCGAGAATAGTGCCCGGCGCCACCACATAATGAAAGTGCCCTATCACGTAATAGGTATCGTGCAGAGGAATATCGGTGGCCGCCAGTCCCAGCGGCAACCCCGTAAGCCCGCCGATGCCGAACATGGGCAGAAAGCCCAGTGCAAAGAGCATGGGTGTCGTAAACCGGATGGAACCGCCCCACAGCGACAAGACAAGCGCCGTAAGAATAATCACCGACGGGATCGAAATGATCATCGTGGTGGTCTGGAAAAACACGCTCATCACCTGCCCCATTCCGGTAATGAACATGTGATGCGCCCAGACGATGAACGACATGAAGCCAAGGAAAATCAGGGAGTACACCATCGCCTTGAATCCCCGTAGCGGCCTTCGCGAGTTGTTGGCGATAATCTCCGCGACGATCCCCATGGCCGGCAGCACCAGCACATACACCTCCGGGTGAGCCAGGAACCAGAACAGATGCTGCCAGAGCAATGGGCTTCCTCCGCCCGCCACATCGACCACCTCGCCGCTGACGACAAGCCCCGACGGCATAAAGAAACTGGTGTCGAGCAAGCGGTCGGCCAGCATCAGAAAGGAAGCAGCCTCCAGGGGAGGAAACGCCAGCAGCAACAGAAAAGACGTGATAAACTGCGCCCACACGAAGAAGGGCATCCGCATGAAGGTCATCCCCTCGGCCCGAAGCTGCACGATGGTCGTCAGAAAATTGACGGCGCCCAGCAGAGACGACGTGATGAGAAAAACCATGCCGAGAAGCCACATCGTCTGCCCCATCGACTCGATGACAGACAAGGGGGCATACGAGGTCCAGCCGGCCTTGGCGGCGCCGGCGGGCACAAAGAAACTGCCCAGCATGATCACGCCGCCCACGAAAAAGGCCCAGTAGCTGGCCATGTTGAGTTTCGGGAACGCCATGTCCGGCGCACCGATCTGCAGCGGAACAATGTAGTTGCCGAACGCCCCCACCGCCAGCGGCACGATACCGAGAAACACCATAATGGTGCCGTGCATGGCGCCCAATTGGTTGTAGAATTCGGGGAGCATCACCCCCCCGGGCATCGTGTCGTCGGTGAAAAGCCAGCCGATGAGCGGGACAGGTTCTCCGGGATAGGCGAGTTGCCACCGCATGAGCATCACGAGCGAGAACCCGAACAGCAGAAAAAGAAGCGCCGTAATGCCGTACTGAATCCCGATGACCTTGTGGTCGGTCGAGAAAATGTATTTCCTCCAGAAGGAGTCGTGGTGAACGTCTTCCCCGTGGTGGCCTTCCGGGACGGCTGCGTGATCAGCCATAATGATCGATCGGACTTATTCGTCAGGAAAAATGGAGGGGGGGCGGCATACGCCCGGCGCAGCGAGGAAAACCGCCTCACTGCGCCGGACGCGTGTCGTTGCCGGCGTTTATGCCTCTGCTCCGTCGCCGAAGGTAAAATCGAGCGTAACGGATTCGCCGTCGGCCACGCTCACGCTCTGCTCCGTCACGCCGTATTCTTCGTGCCAGGCTTCGATGACATAGTCGCCTGCAGGCAGACCGTCTATGGAGTACGCACCCGACTCATCGGATGTGCTGAAATAGGGATGCGCCGTGACGCCCGCGAACGATTCCATCCACGGATGCACGTCGCATTTGATGCGGGCCCCGATTTCGGGAACCCGGAACGTTTCCGTGCGCTCCTGTCCCGCCAGAGGCATCCCGAAATTGAACGAACGATTCTCATTCGGCTGCGCATGAATGTTGTGCAGCAAGGCGTCGCTGTTGCGAATCAGGATGGGCTGTCCGGCCTGTACGCCGAACACATGGGGGGTATACGTGCATCCCACCTGATCCAGCACCACCGGTTCGGAAGAAGCCGGGAACGTCATATCTCCGAGGCCGTCCTTCACATACACGAAGACCCAGCGCAACGTGCCGTTGTCGTTCACGACCACCTTTTCGCTGAGCGCAGCGGCCATGCCGCTCTCGCTGCGGATATCCATACACTCGCGGTCGATATTTAGCTCTTGTTGCTCGGGGGCCGTGCCCGTAAACTGAATGGATCCCGACACCACAGCACTTCCCGCCGGCGTATATTCCTCTGCAACCGTATCGCCGCCCTCCGCGGAGTCACTGCCGGCGTCGGAGCCACCGCCGCCGCAGCCCGCGATAAGCATCGCGACCAGAGCGATCGGCAGCATGGAAAATGTAATTCTGTTCATGGGGTGCGTTCCTGCGTTTGGTTAAGAAGCGGTATGTGCGTATCTATGCACGATTATCGTCGATAGTATAGCAATACTAAAAATAAATTTGTGTGAAAAGATGGAATGGCTTTGGCCGCTGTTCGAACCTTACGTGCGCAAGCGTTTCGAGCGCCGGGGAATAGACGACCCGGACATGTCCGATCTGGATACCGCTTTCCTGCGCCTCCTGGGATCCGCCACGGTCACCATTCTGGTGCAGGAACCCTGGCGCGGCTCGGTCCGCTTCAAGGGACTGGACCGCCTCCCGGCAGCGGAATGCATGGACCTGTTCCGGGATCCCGAGGCATATCTGTTCGAACGCTTCGGGGGCGGAAAATACAAACTCAATTTCCACGAGGGATGGAATTTCGTGGCGACCCAGAACTTCAAGCCCGAAGGCGAACCGAAGTGGACGGATTTGCCTGATCTGGGGACATGACGGCGGGATGCGCAGGAATCCAGAGATTGGAACATGGTTCTGTGGGTCCGGGACGCGCCTTGAAGCAAAACATCGGGCCCCGGATTCGTCCGCCAGCCTGCGGTTTGTCGTACCCTTATGTTTTGCGGAAAGGGGCGTCCCGGACCCGCGTTTTCGATCCAGCGTACTTCTTTCGGGACAGGCGCCGGACCCTGTCGATCGCTGGCTACAGATCTATTCGTATGTCGCGCCCCTTACCCTTCAATCCGGCGCCTGACGCCGGAGAAAGCCGGTAGGAAAATTTCAGCAGAATGTGGCGCCCCAGCGAAGCGATCCGCTCCTCCCGGATGTAGGTGTTCGTGTTGGAAAACCGGACATCCTCGTTCCGTCCAAGCAGATCGAATCCCGCCAGTTCGATATCGGCGCGTTCGTTCATCACGGACCGCGCAATGGAAGCCCCCAGAATGGGTACGCTGTCCACGTCGCCAAACACTTCCCGGGAATACAGCCGGTAATCGAGCGAACCGGTTACACGCCATTTTTCGGTGAGATACAGGGTTGCATCGGCGTAGTACGTACGGTTGACGTACTGCTGGTTCTGTGCTGCATTCAGCGAATAGCTCACCGCATTGAACGTGTACCGGGCGCCTGCCCGTATGTCGAACAGGTCTGTATTCCTGTTATTCAGGCTGACATCGATGGTATGGCGAAAAATGCGCGCTCTGTTCTCGGCTTCGTTGACGTATTCGAGGCTGCGTTCGAAGAACGGATTGTTGGCGACATTGACTTCCACGCCAAGAGGACGAACAGGCATGCCGAAATGGGTGCTTCCGGAAAACATCCAGGCGCCCTCCGCATTGACCGGGGTAATGACCTGCCGGAGCCGCTCGTCCACCATTCTCGACTGTACAATGTCGTTGTTTACGTATTCACTCCGGGCAAATACAAACAGCTTCATAAACGTGAACGGATCGTAGAACGAAAAGCGCAGATTCATATTGTGGCGATATTCCGGCTTCAGCGCAGGATTTCCCGCACGCACAAGCAGCGGGTTCGTGTTGTTTGTAAGGGGTTGCAGGTCCGTAACGGACGGCTCGCGCGCACGCGCGGAATACTCCAGGGAGAAATCCATACGCTCGCCCAAATCATAGTCGAAGTGCGCTCGGGGCAACACATGCGTATAGGCGTTTTCTATGCGCGGACGGGAAGCCGCGCCTACCGCATCCGCGATCATTCCTTCCAGCGACGATCTTTGGAGATTGGCGCCTATGCCGGCCTTGAATCTTTCTCCGCTTGCCTGATATCGAACACCCCCCTGTACGTAGGAATAGCTGCGGTCGTATCCGGAAGAAAGCCGGTCGTTGAAGATGGACGCACCGGATGCCATATCGAACACCGACTGCCTGCGCTCTTCCTCCAACTGCCGGCTCTCGACCTGAAATTCCAGTCTCCCGCCTGTCCCCACCGGCTCGATGTACGAAAGCCTCTGTGTCGAACTGAATGAATTCCCGGGACGGGTTTGCAACTGCATGATCTCGTCACTCGAAAGCACGTTCCCTTCCTCGAGGAATTTCGTGATCGAATGGAGATTACCGGACATCTCATTGTCGTTCAGACTGCCCCGCACTTCCCCGACGAGGCTCCGGCCTTTTTCGTCCAGCCGGCGGCGCCATGTAAGGGAGCCGTTCCCGCCCAGATTATCGCTTTCCGATCGGTAATCAATCACGGCCTCGTTCACGCTCGCTCCCCTCGCCAGCGTAGCGGTTTCCGAGATATTCGTCAGGGAGGAAGTACCCGCCCTCAGGTTGCCACGCAGCCGCAGGTCATGCCCTTCCCCAAATTCATGCAAGGCGTTCACCGTCAGCCGGTGGGTCAGGTTATCGGTGGTCCGTCCTCCGGTCTCGTTGACGAAAGAGGACTGCACGGGACCAAGCAATTGTTGCTGCTGCGCCACGCGATCCTGCCGGTTATCCACGTTCGACAGAAAATAGCTGGCATGCGCCGAGGTGTTTGCCCCGAAATCCCTGTTCGCATTCAACCCGACCGAAAACGTCTCGGACAACCCGTCCCGGTTATTGAACAAACCGCCGCCGTCCTGAAGGATTAATCTCCCCCCCATGGCCTCCAGACCTCCCAGCAGCGTAGCGATATCGCCGAACGAAAAATTCTGCCGGTTGACGTTGTTGACGTTCCCGATGAGAGACAACTGGGTGGACGGGTCGAACCGGTTTACGGAAACGTCGCCGTCGTAGCGTTCCTCGCTCCCGTACCCTCCGGTCACATGGCCGAAATACCCTTTCTCCGCTTCCTCCTTCAGGTCCAGATTGATGGTTTTGACGTCTTCTCCATCCTCGATACCGGTAAACTCCTCCATATCCGACGCCTTATCGTATACCTGCACCTTTTCGACCACATTCGCGGGCAGATTTCTGGTAGCGATGGTGGGATCGTCCCCGAAAAACTCCTTGTCCTCTACCAGCACTTTCTGCACTTCCTCGCCTTGCGCCCGGATCGTGCCATCGTCCTCCACCTCTACGCCGGGCAATCGCCGGAGCAGGTCTTCCACCATGTCATTGGGGCGCACCGCGAAGGCAGCGGCATTGTATTCGAGCGTATCCATTTTGACCACAATGGGAATATGCTCGGCGCCGACGACCAGTTCGTCCAGTTCGACGGTCGAGGATTCGAGCACGATGGTTCCCGCATCGTAGTCGCCGCCCGACAGATCCATGTCCTGCCGGTGCGTCCGAAACCCGACATAGGTGACCTGCAGGATATACGCCCCTTCAGGAACGCGCCGCAGCGTAAACGCTCCGTCCCGATTGGTCGTCGAGAACCGGGTCAGTACCGAATCCTCGCGAGTGAGCGCCACCACGGTTGCGCCCGAAAGTCCCGCACCCGTCGAATCCACCACCACGCCGGTGACTTCGAAACGGCCGGCCTGCGCCGCAGCCGTTTCCGGCCGGAACACAAAAGGGAGCAAACAAACAACTACTCCGAGGCCCACCGCTCGCCAACCAATGTACGCGTGTTTCATAACAGGGACGGCATCAGATTTCATAACCGGGAAGAAAACAGATCAGGATGGTCGCAAGCAACGCATGGTATGGTCGCGTCAGCGATCAACCCGACGAATAACAACGCGTCCATTATCACCCTGATTTTGCATCTCTTCCGTTTTCTCCTTCACGATAGCGGCGAACTCCTCCTGCGTAACCTCCCTGCCTTTTTCCGGAGCCGCCATCAATGCCTCCTGAGGCATCCCGGGCGAAACATGCGTGGCGTTCCAGGTCGTGAGATTCCCGTCGTCGATGGACAACACCAGAATCGCGCCGGGCAGCCCTCCGAACGAGGCGGGACCGATCGATACGGGAAGTTCCGGAGCAAACCAGGCTTCCACCATGGCGCTGTCCGCTTCCGTAACCGCCTTCTGGCATGCAAAACCGAGGTATTCGCTTTGCTCCCCCGTGAGGCGCCAGGCATATTCGGGACGGTCCCCCCGGATCAGGAAAGTGCGCCCAAGAAAATCTTTTTGCTCGGTAACCGTCCAGGCCTCGAGATCGGTGTACGTTACGCTACGGTCCTGCGAACGCCTCATCCGTACACGTACAAACGTATCGCCCCGGGAATGACTCGCCGATCGATCGGCTATTGCCGCCGAATCGGAGGCAGGCGTCATCAACGAGGCCTTTTCCGTAAAATGAAGACCCCAGGCCGTGGTGTCCACCGCAGACATCGAAGCCAGTAACTGCTCCCTGATTTCCTGGGGCAGTTCTGGCGGGAGTTCCACCCCCTCGGGAATTTCCGGCTTTACGGTTCGCTGGTAATGAATCGTTCCCGACGTCTGGGCAAGCCCCGTCGTCGGGAGCAGAGCATACAGAGCCGCGCATCCCAACAGAATCGGCGCCATGGCCTTCAAGGCGGAACGCATTGTGAGAAATACCGCAGTATCAAGAGGCATATACCTGGTGCGTGTGTACAGTAACAAACATGAACGGTTCGGAGATCATCCCGGACAAGCTCGAGGGAACACGAATACAACGAACGTCGGCAGGGATATATTGTTTGTCGGCGTGAAGTAGTTTAGGGCCTGTTACCACTATGATACCGGTCAAATAACATGGGGGATACGCCGACAACAACCCCTGATCATCGCCAGCGCATCGCCACCCTGCTGGGCCTACTGACAAGCGAGGAAGCACAGGAAACGCTGTCGCAGCGCCTTGGACGTCCGAGGTTGGCCTATGAACTGGCTTGCGCCTGGTTCGATGACGTGTATGTCCCGAGCGAGCGGTATATGGATGGCCTGAAGGGCGATCTGGCGCCTGAGGCGGCGGAGACCTTCAAAGACGCTTTCGATCCTGTGGAACTGGCTGCCATGGAGCGGTTCCACCGTTTTTTCGAACTGCGCATCGATATGCTGCCGGATGCGATGATCGCCTCGCGGTGCATCCCCATGGACGACCGCTGGCGAAGCCTGATGAAGGACGCAGGCTATCTGCTGGAAGACATCGGTGGTAATGTGGAGGATTTGCGGCGAAGGCTTGCAACGGGCGGAAAGGCTTCCGAGGAAATCACCGCAATAATCAAGTTTAAAAAATAATGTTGTAAATATTTTGTGTTATATTTTTTAGGTTTTAATGGGTAAGTTATGATCGTCACGGCTATCCGAACCGCAACTTCAACCCCAGGTACAGCACGACCGCAGCAAGCAGGGCATTGACAAGCGCAGACCACAGGGCAGTCCGCGTTTTCCCTTGAGGCACAAGCTTCAGACTGTACCATGCCTGATTGACGCCCATCGTAAGGAACAGGATGAATTTGGCGCCGACCAGTTGGAGATAGGCGGACGGGTAGCTGAAGTTCGTCAGCCACCCCGCATTGATGAGATTGAAAATCCCTGTCAGCAGGATCGTGAAGAAAAGCTCCCTGCTGAACCGCTGAAACCGGCGCACCAGCGTCTCGATAAGCGCAGCGGCGCGTTCAGGGGCAAGGTGTTCGCCCGCAAACCGACGCACGGCCGGCATCGCCACAAACGGTACGACGATCATCCCGCCCACCCAGACGATGATCGCCGCCAGGTGAATCCATAGAACGACGGCGCGAAAGGTGAACATGGCTTGTTACATGCCCATGCCGCTGCGCGCACGGTCCAGGACGGCCTCGGTCACCTCGGCGAGTCCCTCGGCTTCGGCATAGCGCTCCACACTCTGCATAACCATGCCGCGGGCGGAAGCGGGAATATTCTCCATGCGCTGGCGCGCGCCGTCCGTCCAGGGCATGTCACTGCGCCCGAAAGCCTCGTTGACCATACCCGTAAAGGGGCACTTCGAAGCGCCGCCGCCCGCAGCAGGATCGGAAACCCCGACCGACGAGGCAGCCAGCCCGGCCCGTATACCTTCCATAGGCTCGGCAGGTACAGATTGTCCGCCGATCTTCACGCCAAGAGAGCGTACCACCTGCGTCTCGCTCGAATTGGTCAGCATGGCGGTTTGCCTGCCGCATGCAGGGCAACCGAATACAACCGTCATGGAGCCGCGGTCAGGCCCACGCGTTTCAGCGAGGCTCATGGCCTCGTCACATTCCACACAAAGAAATTTCATGAGGCATCGAGAAGAAGTTGAAGGCGATCGGCCAGTTCAGTGAAGGCGCGCGCCGCCGGGCGATCCGGATGTGCGCACAGGTATGAATGGCCTTCGTCGGCAGCCATGCCGAGCGCAGGATCAAAGGGGATACGAGCCAGCACAGGCACATCGAGGGCCTCGGCCAACCGGTCCGTACGGCCCGGCGAATACAGCGGATCCGCCTGTCCGCAATGCGGACAAGTGTGCGACGCCATGTTTTCGACAAGCCCCAGCGACGACACATCGAGGTGTTCCCGGATCATACGCACGGAGCGCCCCACCGCATCCAGAGCCACCACCGAAGGAATAGTAACTACGACGACCGCATCAATGCGCGGGGTGACATCAACAAGGGTTGGCAGGCGATCCGATCCCGGCGGCAGATCGACAAGGAGCATATCGAGCGCGCCCCATGCGGTATCGGTAATGAGCTCCCGCAGGGCGCCTGCCTCACGGAGCCCGCGCCAGGCGGCTCCGCCGGATTGCGAGGGAGCGTCCCACGCTACGGGCGTCGTTTCGTCGTGCAAAAACAGAGCCATGGACATGACCTGCACGCCCAGGGTTGTTTCGGGAGGGGAAACGGTCCCTTTTGTGCGCTGCGACAGGCCCACAGCCTGCACACCGGTCATCCGCCCGAGCGACGGGCCATTGATATCTCCATCCACGAGACCGATGCGCGCGCCATTGCGAGCCAGCGCCGCTGCAAGATTCACCGCCACAGTGCTCTTTCCAACCCCTCCCTTACCACTCATTACCGCGACGATATGGCGAATGTCGCTGAGACGTTCCGCAAGCCGGTCAGCCTGCACCGCCACCTGGCCCGCCACATCGGAACCCCCATCGGTTGCTATATCATGCCAGGTTTTCATCCCCGCACCCCCATGGCCCCATCACGACGCGGCCTTTTCCTCCTGCTGCTTGCGAATGGCCTCTTCCATGGCTTTCCGGGACACCTCAAGGCCTTCTTCGACAATCTCCATCGTAATGATCGTGGCGTTACGCCCGTCTGCGGCCGCTTCCATCCGCTCTTTCGCCTTGTCGCGCATGAAGCCTTCGGGCACCCGTTCGAGGCGAGCCCAGGCCTCCGGTGTCCACTTGTACGCTCCCTTGTCGATCAATTCGACGGAAACGGCTTCCCGGGCCGGAGCCTGCCCTGCCGGATTTTCCTTCAACCCGGAACCGGGCGCAGAAAGCACGGAAGTGTCTTCGAGCAAATCGCTGACTGCCTCGGCCACCATGTCGCGGGTGATCGTATCGAGCCCCTTGACCCGGGCGCTCTTTTCGATCTGCGCGCGGGCGCGGCGCATCTGGTATCCGTCAGGAACCTTCCTGAGCAGTTCGCGCGCATCCCGAGTCCACTTGATCTTCTTCTTGTCGAAGGTTTCAACCTCTTCAACGGCGCCTTCGAGCGGCGCCAGTTTGCGAAGCGCCTCCTTGTCGATTTCCTGGAACTGCTCGGGGGCAGCTCCGCAGACAGCACACACGGCGGGCTTGAATCCGCGCGCCGCGTAGCCGCACCGGCTGCATACGTACGTCACTTCATCGACCGCGGCGATTTTGTCGCGGGCCACGGTTTCGGCAATGATGCCCATGGACCGCATGGCGGATTCAGGGAGAATGGTCGCCATGGCCTGTTCGACCACCTTTAGCGTAATCACGGAGTGGCCACGCTCCATGGCCCATCGATGGATCGTCGTACGCGCAATGTTGCGGGCAAAGTCGGGCGCCGTATTGACGAGCGCCGTGGCCTCGTCCGTCCAGATCATGGATTCCTCGGCCTGCACATCAAGCGGGGGGGTATACCGCCTGCTTGACAACAACACATTGCAGGAAGCCATTCGCAGCAGGTTTTCGGTGTTGCTGCCGATGTCCATGTCCTCATCGCTATGCACTCCGATACGGCCCAGGACCAGCAACCAAGGCTTCTCGCGCCGCATATACTGAAGAATCTTGTCGAAGGCCTTGCCATCGAGCAGCGTAATCTTGAGATCCACGCCCTCTTCGGCGGCAATGCGATGCGCCACTTCGAGATGCGACTGGTATATCTTCGCAAGCCCCGTGTCGATGACCTCTTCGTGGAGTTGCTCCTGCTCCTTGAACCGGAATACTTTCGAGGCCTTTTCGGTAAGCACATTCACGATGCTGTTGAACATCGCGTAATGCAGATAGGGATCGTAAACCGACACCGCCTCCACGCGCTTGTCCAGCTTCCGGCCCAGTTCGAGCGCCGTTTTCAGGCCGGCGAAGGATTCGGGACTGCCATCGATACCCACGACGATATGGCCGCCGTCGGCCTCGCCCACGGCATGCCCGTTCATCTGGCGCTCAAATGAATCGGTATCCTTGACAATGAACATGTCGGTACGCGCCCGCCGGACAACCCGCGAGCATACGCTGCCCAGCACGCTGTCACGAACAGCGCCGAGGCCGAGCGCCCCCATCACGACCAGGTCGTAGTCGCTCTCCTCGATATCCTGCACGATAATCTTCCAGTTCTTCCCGTCATACATCTTCGGCTGGAAGGGCAATTTTTCCTCGCGGCACCGCTTGTCCATCACGGTCAGGTACGAATCCGAAATCAGTTCGAGACCCATCGTGATGAGCGTGTCGTGCACCTTCCGCTGCTTCTCCATTTCCTCTTCGACGAGATATTCCTCGGGCAGCGTAAACTCCATCTGCTTGAAGCGGTAATCGTGCATACGGGCTGCGTAGGCATGGCTGCCCACGAGCTCCGAATCGAACCGCTTCGCCAGTTCGACGGCAACGTCGATGCTTGCCATCGAATGATCCGAATTATCGACCGGAACGAATATGGTCTTGTACATAACGGCTAATAGATCAGTTTGAGGCGGTCGTAAATGTAGGTAAGGCGGTACATCACATAGCGCAGCGTTTCGGAATCTTCTGCAAGGAGCGAAACGGCAAGCAGGGCGCGCTGGAGATGGTCAGCACGACCCGCGAGGGATGCGCGTTCCGCCTGCTCCATTCCCTCGGCGAACGCATTCATCTCGAAACGCACCCGCACCATCGCGTTGTACGCATCGCTGCCCGGTCCGGTCTCTTCCATGATCCGCTCCAGCCGCCCCGTTTCCATGCGTACAATGGCCGGCGCCATACGGCGGAATTCCTTCCAGCCTACAAAATCCAGCTCGTTCCAGTCAAGGCGCCTTGCGGCCAATTCGGCAGCACGCGCTTCGAGTGCATCAGTCGGTGCTATGTCCCGGGATGCCTCCATGATGACAGGTGGAATCAGAAAGGACGGTGTACCGTGCCGGGTTCGAGACGCTCTCCCATTTGAAGCAGCCCCTTGTACTTACGGCGAAACTCCGCCGGGTCCTGCGCAATCGTTTCCATGGAAAATTCGGGCAGGAGCGCCTCAAGGCGCTCCTCCATTTCTTCCTTCCCGATCCAGCCATATTTCACATAGGCCAGCACAATGTGGTAATCCGGCTCGTCGCCGCGGGCCACGTGCCGAAACGCCACCGAGTACGGATCGAAATGCCACAAACTCAATCCGGAGTCCGACAAGTCCCGGACAGACCGATGTCGTTGTTCGAAGCCGGCTGGCAAAGGAATCAGATCCCCCGGAAATTCCTGCTCGACCGCCACGCCGAACTGTGCAGCGGTGCGCGCCGCGGCCGCATCCCATTCGGGCCGGTATTCCACATCGGCATACAGGCGCACCGCATCCGTCCATGACCGCCATCCCTCCAGAACTTGTGAGGTCTCTCCAAGCAGAAACAGCCGCCCGGCACGTCCCTGCTCAGGGACCGAAGCAGCATAGCTGTGGGCTGCTGCAGCCAAAAAATCCTCCAGTACAAAACGGGTTACCAGCGATCCGGTCATGACGCCACCTCCCTATCGGACACGGCGACGGGTTCCTCCCAATCCGGGATCGGGACAATGGCTTCCTCGGGACACTCGACGACACATTCCATAAAATCGCAACAGGTATCGTTGATGACGTAGATTGGATCTCCGGGTGAAATCGCACCGATCGGGCACACATCCACGCACAGGCCGCATTGCGCACAGGCATCTGTGATCATGTGAGGCATGGTCGCAAAGCAATGTGTGAAAATGGATACGACGCGATCCGGAAAGGACCTTCTATGCGCGCCCTTGTCCGTTGAAGGCCTGTTTGTCGATCACGCCGCCCGCCTCGTTGACGGTGTTGTCGCTCCGCTTGCCGGGATAACGGCGCTTGGGCGTCTTGTCCTTCCAGCGATAGATCCAGAAGCAGTACGAATAGGGGTAAATGGTCTGGACCACGTGGAACGGTTCGTATTCGAACAGGCGGCGCATCGCCCAGGGGAAACGATACCGCTTGTCCTCCGGCTCGATGATTTCCACCACACAGTCCGCCTGAAAACTGACGAATACCGGGGAGTTGCCGGTCCACAGCACGGATGCAAAGGGGTTTTCGACAAGATTTTTGAGCGTGGATCCCTCGAAAATCTCGAGGAGCCCGACGCGCCGCCAGTCGATATGTTCGGGATGGGAATACAACTCGCGGGCCGTGCGGATGCGCAGATCGCGCGTCTCGTTGACGGCATGGGGCGGCAATTCCTGGATCTGAGCGACGGCATCCTCCACCAGTTCGAGATAATAGTCGATATATTCATCCTTAGGGGTGAACCCTACGCCCTTGTTGGCCAGATTGGGAACGAGCGCATCGTCAGCCCATGTGGCCACAACAGGCAGATGCCCCGCGTTGAACGCGATGTACTGATCCTGCTCGATGGCGTCGTAAATGCTGTGCTTGTAGTCGAGCTGCCACCGGATGAATTTCTCCGGGAGCTCAATGACATCAAGGTTCTGGTCGGCGCCGTTCTTTTTGAGACGGGCGACCCCGTTGATTACCTGCACCTGCTCCGTGAGCGTTTTTGCGTCAAGCTTTTCCATGAATAAGTTGGTAAATGAAAGGGTATGGTTGGTTATACAAGTCGTTCCGGAGTAACGGGTTCTTTAATAACCCCGGAGTCCGGCGGTTTCGCAGAGGCCGCCGAAAAGGACGGCGCCGAGCGATCCATGCCTGCAAGGGCCTCCTGCATGAGGCCTGCGGAGATGCGGCGCACGCCGTGTCGGTCCGCATAGGTTTCGAGACCCTTGCGAACCTTTTCACGGATGAAAGAGATCGGTATGCGATCAAGTCGCCGCTGTGCTTCGGGAGACCACTCTATATCGTATCGTTCGAGGGTCCTGCCGGTCGGCTGATAAAGGCAGGCCGGATCTTCGGCGAGATAGTCTTCAAAAGCGGCCTGGGCGCGGCAGCGGCATCCGCCGCAGAGTTCGTTGAATTCGCATGCGCCGCATTTGCCCTTGAGCCGGGAAGGATCGCGTAAATCCGTCAGCACGGGAGAAGAAGTCCATATCTCGGCGAAAGACTGTTCGCGGACATTTCCGGCTACCACCGTCATGTACGGGCACGGCGTGACATCCCCGCCCGGCGTAATGCGGCAGTACTGCGTACCCGCCATGCATCCCCCGCTTTCCAGACCGCCAAGGCCCTCGTCATACGCGATCTGTTTGAACTGCGGTGCACATTTCGACCGGACCAGCATAGGACGGTACTCGTCCTGCACCTTCACCATTTCCCGAAGCATCGTATCCGTGGCGGCGGCGGGAAGATCGTTCATTTCCTGTCCCCGGCCCGTCTGCACCAGAAAATACAGGTTAAAGGACCAGGCGCCTTTCTCCCGTGCAAACGCCATGAGTTCCGGAATTTCATCCCGGTTCATGTCCATAACGGTCGTTTGCACAAGCACTTCGAGGCCATGCCGGCGGCAAATCTCGAGGGCGCGAACCGAATGCTCCCAGGCATTCGGTCCACCGCGAAAGGCATTGTGCTTCTCAGGATCAATGGAATCAATGCTGATGCCCACCCCCTTGACGCCGCATTCCACCATCTTGCGGGCAACGAAATCATTGACCATGACCCCATTTGTACCCATTACCACCCACATTCCCTTTGCAGAGGCCGTCTGCGCAATCTCGTAGATATCACGGCGCAAGAGCGGCTCTCCACCGGTAAGAATGAGCATCTCCGTGCCGAGCGCCTCCATCTCGTCGAGCAGCGCGAGACATTCTTCCGTAGTCAATTCGTTTTCTTCGGCGGTACCCCCTTCCATATAGCAATGGGGGCACTTGAGATTGCATTTCCGGGTCAGATTCCAGGAAACGAGCGAGGGGCGATACCCCCCGGGGGAAGACAGAAAGGACAGGGAACGGGCGGCTTCCATGGATACGAGGGAAAGACCTCGGGGGAATCAGGCGGTAACGGAGGCACGATGCCGGAAACGCACCAGTCCGACGATGCTCAGCAACACGAGAAGCGTGAGCCCGGCGGCGCGCAGCATGGGCATCACGGGCGACGGACGCTCGGAGGGCTCGAGATAGAGATAATACCATCCCGTGAGACCCCGGCGATTACCCCGCTCGTCGTTGAAACCGTCCCACACCGAGAAAGCGATCGGAACGAAGGTGTCTTCCGCAAAACGCCCGTCGCGCGGCATGGTGAAGACGGCGGTCCATGCACCGTCCTCGTAGGTCGCATGAACGGACGGGGAGGTTTCGCCGGCGAGCAGGTTACCACTCCCGCGTCCGATGTACGAACGGCCTTCTCCCGAAGCCAGATCGGCGAACCACAGATCGACCGGTTGTCTTGCGTCCCCGAACAGGAAGTAGGGCAGGCCTTCCGGTACAAGTTCCTGAGGAAACTGTATGGCGACCGCATCGGACCAGATGCTTGTCACGGTATCCCGAACGACCTGCTCCGTAAGGGGAACCTCCATGTCCGGGGCATTGCTCCCCATTGTCTCTGCGGACATGTCGTGCCATGAAAGAAGAATGGCGATCTCATCCGCATTGTAGCGCGCTTTCACCTCGATGCCGTCTACGCCGGGCATAAATGATCTTCCGGGTTCAATGACCTGTCCGACCACGGGGAAATAGGCGCCGCGTTCCTCGCCGAAAGCCGCCTTTCCCTGCACCGGGTCGACGGGATCGTTCGCATACTGCGCGGTCGCGGAGATCGCATAGTCCGGGTCGTCCTGCGACAGCGAATAGACGTAATCGACAAGGGCCCAGCTGTCTTCGATCGGGGTAATGCTGTAGGACGGCATGGGCGAACCGTCGAGGCCGGTGGTGAACGTGCGATAGATGTCCTCGCGCGTGTTGCCCCCTATGAAGGTCCAGCGCTTCGTAAGGTCGGCAGGGCGGATATGATTGCCCCACTGCTCTTGCAATGTCACAGCGGAAGGCCCGTCGCCGCGCGCGGCCATGCCATGGCAATCGAAACACTGGTTCTCTTCGTAGACCACGCGCCCCCGTTCGGCAGACGATTCGCTGAACGATGGAGGATCAGGAATCTCGATTACATCGGGAACGCCGTAGGGTCCGGAGAAATCGTCGTTGAAAGTTTTCAGGTAGTAGACAAGGTTGCGAATTTCATCATCGCTCAACTGCGGCCAGGGGGGCATACCGGTATAAGGCATGCCGTCGCGAATCACCCGCGCGATGTCGTCATCCGTAGGCAACTGTCCGCTCGGCGTGGTGCGTACCTTGTAGATACCTGCCGTAAAGTCGCGGGGCATCGGGCGCATGAAGGGCGCCGCCACGCCATCCCCTTGACCGGTGTCTCCATGGCACTGCGCACATTTATCCATGTACAGCAGGCGGCCGGCCTCGCGCTGTTCGTCGGTGCCAAGGTCCGGCGCGGGTTGCGCCGAGACGATCAGGGGAAGCAATACGACAGGCAAACACACCCCCAGAACGCATGATATGAGGCTCGATCGGGAAAAACGCACAACGGCGCGTCCTGCCCGGCAAGCAGACGAACGAATCGCTATGTCGGTTTTATTCCTAATGGTCCCCGCCTCCACCATGATCCTCCCGCGCCCGCGGCCGGTGTCCGGTGAAATCGTACAGGAAAAGCGTCACATCCCACATATCCTCTTCGGAGAGGAAGTCTTCCCAGGCAGGCATGGCCGAAAGCCAGGGCGTGGATTCGCTCGGCAGCCCCGGGCCGCCCTTGGCGATGCGCCAGAAAATGTAGCCTTCCTGAAGCATGGCGATGGTCGTGGCGTCCTGGAAATTCGCGGGAATGGGGTCGAACCCATGGGCAAAAAGGCCGTCTCCCGCCATATCGTCCCCGTGGCAGTACACACAGTTTTCGTAGTACACGCGGCGCCCGTTTTCCACATGCTCCTCGAACGCCGCCGGGTCTTCCGTTTCAAGAGCGCGGTACGGGTTGTCGTCGTTGACAAGGTCGATCGTATTGCCGGCCACTTCGATACTCACAGGCGGCGGCGGGTGAATCGTGCGGCTTCTGAGAGGAGGCGCCGGTCCTTCCGTCACGTCGAAATACACGCGGAGCGCCGCAAGACAAGGCAACAGCACAATGACCGCCAACAGCGGAATCGTATACTTTCTCTGGGTCGTGAATGCCACGAACCGGTCCAGCACAAACCGGAAATGTGACGAATCCGCCGATAAATACGCCAGCAACGCAAGCGTGAGGATGGCAATGAACATCCCCTGGATCGAGGTAGGCAGCGGCGGATCGATGCCCCAGCGCAGAAAAACGAATGCAGCGATCAACCACCCCGCCAGCCAGCCGAGGATATTTATCTTCGGCACGAAGCGCAGCGCTACAAGCCCTGCACACACCACAAGCAGGATAATGATATTCATGATCCTCCCTTTTGTGACGCCAGGTAATCAACCAGCGTTTTGAGCTGCCCGGACGATATCTTGTCGTAGAATCCGACAGCGTTCAGTTGCGCCGTCATCAAACCCGCCGGATATGCCTCATTCAGCACGGCGTCCGGATCCATGATCGCCTCGTAGATCTCGGCGGTCGATAGATTGTTTCCCACATCGTACAAACTGGGACCCAGCAAGGGTGTGGGATCGGTGAGGCTGTGACAGACGCCACAGGCGTACATGGTGAATAACTCTTCCCCGGAGAGGTTTTCCGAAGAGGGCGCAGCAGACGCACTTGCTTGCGAAGCAGTCGATGCACCGGCGGCATTCTCTTCGCTCTGCCAGCGCAACTCCGTGTCCAGCGTAACCGTGGCGGCGCCGCCAAGACTCTGGAGGTACGCAATCACCGCAAGAATCTCCTGGTCGTTCAGATCGATGGGCGGGTCGGAAATAGGAGTCATGCCGGGCAAAAAGCCCTCGACAATGTATTCATTCGGTTCGTAGAGCGACTCGGCCAGATACTCCACGTCGCTTAAACCTTCCTTGCGCTCCGCGGCAATCAGGCCAATGTTCGCCAGATCGGGGAAACGCCCCCCGGTTTCCCCGGATACGGTATGACACGTAAGACACGTTCCCTTGCCCGAAGCGATTTCTTCGCCGGCAGCTACCAGATCCTCCGTGGTCATGTCGGCTCCGAGTTCCGTATCCTCGGGCGGATACGTCACCGTCTGCGGCACCATCTGACTAACGTAGCTATAGAATGCGGCCACGAGGACGGTGAAGACACATATCTTGACAGCGTTCATCATGACGATGTGCCCTCCCCGGCATCGAGTTTTTTCTTACCCGCAAGACTGGAAAGGAAAAACACGACCGCGATAAACGCAAAGAAAATCAGCACCGTCACAGACACCACATTGGCGGCGTAGCCAAGCGTGGGTGTAAACGCATCCACCGATGTGTCGCGCATAACCCCATAGACGTGCCAGTGCTGGCGAATACCCGAGCGGACGTAGCCCATAAGTCCCATCGTCCACGCAAACGTGATGGCAATGAAAAAGAGCGCGTACTGCGCCCGGTTGGGAATCTTGCCCCACTCGATCGGTCCCAGAATCTTCGCCTTCCTGAACATGAAGACGTCGATAATCGTGATCGAAATCATGGCGAAGAGCACGAGACTCACCTGCGGGATCGACAAACCGATCCGCACGGACGCCTCTACGAAGTAGCCGTACACCCCGAGGAAAATGACGACACCCACGACCACCGCCAGGATGCCGAACTGCACGATATTGCCGGTTTTCGCCCACGAAACGGTCGCCTCCTTGTTGGCCCGCCGGTAAAACAGGAAGCTCAGGTACGTGGTGAGAATGAGCACGTTGACGGCGGTGTTTTTGGCCGACATCACGCCCAGCACATTCAGAATCGGGTGATGGGAACCGCCCATGGCGCGGGCTTCCTCGACTGTGGCGACCAGGGAGTGCGGCGTCGCCCATACGATGAAACAGACGGTAATGGAAGCAAGCAACCATTTGATGAACTTGCGGTAGCGCTCCGCCCCGTGAATACGCTCCATGCTCAACCACAGGTAATAGTTGGCTGCAAGAAACAGGTTGCCGATAAGCACAGCCTGAATGATGAACAACCAGGAGAACGTGCCGCCCATGAGCGCAATACCAAGGCTCTGGGAAAAGGCGTAGATTTCACGGCCCAGCCAGTAGCCCGCGAACGGCAGCGGGAGCAGCGCGGCGATCGCAATGAAATTGCCCATGTAGCCCATCCAGTCGTAGTGCGCCCGCTCTTCGTCGGTCTTCGCGCCAAGAAACTTGTAGGCCCCGTACGCCGCCGCAATCGACCCGCCGAAGCAGATATTCGCAATGAGCCGGTGGATGTTGATGGGCATCCATGTGAAGTTGTTGATGGCGTCCCAGGTGCTGAGCAGATTCCCTTCGACGTCGATGCCGTTGGGAGAATTCATGAAGGTAAGCCAGGAGTCGGCAATGAAAATGATGGCGATGCCTACCAGGTTCAGACAAAGACCGATGACAAGATGCAACCACTTCGGCATCTTGCCCCATCCGTAATAATAACTGTACAGGAAGACGGCTTCGAGGAAGAAGACGGCTGCGTACAGCATGAATGTCCAGCTGAAGATGGAGACCAGATACTCCATCAACCGCGGATACAGAATGAACAGGAAAAAGGTCAGAAGCGCGCCGAGACTGGCCGTAAAGGAAAAAGAGACGGACAAAAGGCGCGTGAATTCATACGCCAGATCGTCGTAGCGCTTGTCGCCGTTGCGGAAGCCGATGAACTCGATCGTAAGCGCGAACATCGGGACGGCGAGCACGAACGCCCCGAACATGAGGTGCAACTGGGCGATCACCCAAACTATCACGCGGCTTCCTACGACGGGAAAGGTGCGATACTCGACTTGCCCGGCGGCTTCCTGAGCCCACGCTTCGGGCGTCCAGAACGCAACAAAAGCTATACCCGCAAGCATCAAAAACAGGAGAACCCCGGAGGGCAATCTCCTCGCAAGCAGTTTCATCCGCGTCCCTGGTCTTCGTGGTAAAAGGATGTTTCGCGGGAAAAGAATACGTAACCGGCGGCGAGAGTGCAAAAATTTCGACGGGATTTTGCGATATTGATGCAACATTATGCATTCCTTTCCAACCTCACGGCATCCACATGCTCTTCGATACAGTTCGTCACACAACCAAAACCTTTCGGGCGACTCCCACACGCCACAGCGCGCGTCTCCTCCAACGTATAGGCTGTGCCCTGATCGTTGCGGGAATGTTTTCGTTATTCTGCCGACCGGTATCGGCAACTTCGCCTTCCGGGAATGACATCGGCAGGGTAGTAGCCGCCGACACCGTCGTCATCAACGAGATCAACTACAACTCGCACGACGATTATGATAGTAAGGACTGGGTGGAATTGTACAATGCCGGCACCACCGATGTGGACCTGACCGGATGGACCTACTCTGACTCGGAAGACGATCATGTATTTGCGTTTCCGGACGGCACGATCCTGAACAGTGGAGAATACCTTGTCGCCGCCCAGGATACAGCCAGTTTTTCCGCCATACATCCTGATGTATCCAATGTAGTCGGAGATGCGGATGATTTCGGGCTGGCCGGCAGTGGGGAGCTCGTGCGCATCTTCGACGCATCGGGCGCCATAGTGGACTCGCTCACGTACGACGACTCGGCGCCCTGGCCCGAAGAAGCGGACGGCGACGGCTATACCCTGGCGCTCACCGATCCGACATGCGACAACCATATGCCCGAATGCTGGAGTGCATCGGCGCAGATGAACGGTACTCCCGGGGCGCCGAATTTTCCGCCCGGGGAAGCATTGGATGATGTCTGCCCGCGGCCGGATGAATTCCCGGCCGTAGACCCGAACGCGACCACGGCTGAACAGGTGGAGAACGCCGAGGCCACCCTGACAGAATTCGTGAACGATTATTTTGCGTACATACTGCAAATCAGCGCCTCCCCGCTGGCGGCCGGGTATCTCGGATGTGCTTTGACGCATGAGGGACCCTGGAATTACGGTTCCACCTACATTACTACGATGACTCCCAGAGGCACACTGGCTCTGCACGGCAAGTATCTGCTTTTGTCGGGTGGAGTGGTCGATTCTACTATGCTTGATGCGATCAGCCAGGCAGCTTCTGCGGCGGTAACTGGCAGTACTTTCACGTTCGAGGGCGACGACGGCTACGCGCTGTCTTACTTTAACCCCGACGGCAGTGCGGCCTTCCTGACTGCCGGCCTCGATATTCGGGAAGAACATCTCACGGAAGAAACGCTCGCCCCCGGTCCCCGTCCTGCGGTAACGGCCCGCGAGGTGATGGATCGCGAGAGCCTGAAGGCGTTCGTGAACGAGGCAGCGGATTACCTTTTCGGACTGTATGATACAGAAGGCTATGATGCTCTTCTTAAAGTAAAGAGGGTATTTCGTGACACGACCGGATACTGGAGACACGGCCCCACCTACCTCTTTGTCATGGACGGCACCGGCTACACGTTCTTCCACGGGGCGTTTCCGGAGAAGTACGAGCTCCAGGCTCCCACGCAAACCCTCAGGGACGCCGTTACTGGAGAACTCATTCTCCCGCAGATTATCGCGGCGGCGGCGAGCAACGAAGAGGGAGGTTTCGTCGAGTATCATTTCGACAATCCCGACGACGATACCGACAGCGCCGACATACCCAAGGTGACTTTCGCCCGCCAGTATGAGTTTACGTTCACCCTCCCCGATAACACCGCAGCATCGTTTATAGCCATCATGGGCGCCGGTATATATGAGACAGGGGTGACGTCGGTCGAGCCTTTGGATGGAGAAATTCCTGCGGCCTTCGCGCTGGAACAGAACTATCCGAACCCGTTCAATCCGTCCACGGCGATCGAGTTTTCGCTCCAGCGGGCGCAGGCCACCACGCTTACGGTCTATGACGTGCTCGGTCGCGAGGTCCGCGTGCTGGTGGACGGCATGCAGGCGGCGGGCCGTTACAGTGTCTTGTTCGATGGAGCGGGTCTGGCTGGCGGTACGTACCTCTACGTGCTGCGTACCGAACAACACGTTTCTGTGAAGAAGATGACCCTGCTCAAGTAATACGACGTATCGGCGGGGCGGCGTTTCGCAAGACGTTTCCGGTTCACTCGCCCTGTTCCGTCCCCTCCGTGTTCAAAATCGCTTCCTCCCCTACATTGCCGAGATCGCCCCGGAAGGCGGTGTCGAACAAGGTAAATGTGAGGAATACGACCACGAAAAGAATCCCCAGCCCGAAAAACAGCGCATTGACCGGTTTGTCGTACTTGAGGGCCATGAAGAAAAGCACCACGAGCAGGGCCTTGGTCCCGGCGATCGCCAGGGCCAGCGGTATGTTGAACGCCCCTATATCGATTTGCGCCGTGAGGGCCGTCAGAGCAGTCAGCGCCACCAGGGCGACGAATACCTTCAACAGCGTTTTTCGTGGAGTGATATGATGCCCTTTCATGCTCGCGAGACGAACCGGCGCCCGGTTCGCACCTAAATGAGATAAAGCAATGGGAAAAGAAATATCCAGATGATGTCTACAAGGTGCCAGTACAGGCCGGAAAGCTCCACAGGCGTATAATACCCGCTGTGAAAATCCCCCCGCATCGCCCGCACGCCCAGCCAGCTTAATACGCCCATACCGACCAGCACATGCACCCCATGAATGCCGGTCATCACATAATAGATGCTGAAGAAGATCGGAACGATGGGCTGGTCCATCTCTGCATACGCAAAATGGCCGCCGGGAAAGATGCCCAGATGAAATTTGTGGGTGTACTCGAAGTACTTCACCACCATGAAGACACCGGCCAGCGCCACCGTGATGAACAGGTTGGTAACCAGCGCCCTGCGGTTGTCGGTCTGCGCCGCATGAATGGCCAGCGCCACCGTGAGAGAAGAGGCCAGTAATACCACGGTGTTCAGGCCGCCCAGCCAGGGATTCAGTTCGGTGGAAGCGACCGCAAACACCTCCGGGTACCAGACCCGATACACGGCGTAGGCTACGAACATCCCGCTGAAAAGGAGGATCTCCGTGATGAGGAAAAGCCACATCCCGAGTTTCGCCGCATCGAACTGTTGATCGGACGAAACGAAGTAATGCTTCAGATGCGCCATAGGGCGCTCCTGTGCGGTCTGTTCTGCCGTGCCCGTATTAGTAGCCATGATACTTACGTCCGGTCCTGGTTCAGAACGTCATCCGGCGGATCCTCGCCCTGATCTGCTTCGGCGGTTTCGGAACGGGATATTCCGATCCGGTCAAACTCGTAGGGACCCCGGGTGACAAACGGCGTCCGATGGAAATTATGAGGATCCGGACGCGGTCCCGTATGAGTCCATTCCAGCGTAGCGCCCCCCCATGGATTCGCGCCGGCCTTCTTTCCCCGGAAAAGGGAAAACAGCAAATATCCCAGCACCAGAAAAAGACCGAGCCCCATGATCCACGAACCTATCGTGGAAAGCTGATGCAGGGATGTGAACTCGGGCAGATAGTCGTTATAGCGCCGGGGCATGCCCCGCGATCCCAGCACGAGCTGCGTGAAAAAGGCCAGGTTCAGCCCCACGAAGATCAGGAACACAGCGATCTGCCCGCACACCTCGTTGTACATGCGTCCCGTGATTTTCGGCCACCAGTAATGCAATCCGCCGAGGAGTGCAATGACCGTGCCGCCCATCATCACATAATGAAAATGTCCTACCACGTAGTAGGTGTCGTGCAGGTGAATGTCCACGGCCAGCACACCCACCATGATGCCGGTCACGCCCCCGATCGTGAACAGCACCAGAAACGAAAGCGCATACAGCATCGGGGTCTTGAATGAGATGGACCCTTTGTACATGGTGGCGATCCAGTTGAACACCTTGATCCCTGACGGAATGCCGATCAGGTACGTAATCAGCGAGAAAATGACCGAGGAGATAACGGATTGCCCGGAGACGAACATATGATGCCCCCAGACCAGAAAGCCAAGCATCGCAATGGCCACGGAAGACAACGCAATGGCCATGTATCCGTAAATGCGCTGCCTCGAAAACGTCGCGATCAATTCGGAAATGATCCCGAAGCCCGGCAGAATCATGATGTACACCGCCGGATGCGAGTAGAACCAGAAGAAATGCTGGAAAAGGATCGGGTCTCCGCCAAGAGCCGGGTCGAAAATGCCGATCTGGAGGAGACGCTCCAGGAACAGCAGCAATACGGTGATGCCGAGCACGGGAGTCGCGAGCACCTGCACGATGCTCGTCGAATAGATACTCCAGACAAAAAGCGGAAGGCGGTTCCACGTCATGCCCGGCGCACGCATCTTGTGCACCGTCACGATGAAATTGATCCCCGTGAAAATCGAGGCGAATCCCGCAATGAACACGGCCATGGCCAGAAACAGCACGGCGGGACCCGTGCGCGCCGAATAGGGCGTGTAGAAGGTCCATCCCGTATCCACGCTGCCGACCACCATCGCCACGATGATGAGAATCACGCCCAGCAGATACAGATAGTAGCTGAACAGATTAAGCCGGGGAAACGCTACGTCTTTTGCGCCCAGATGAAGGGGCAACAGAAAATTGCCCAGAAAACCGGGGATGGCGGGGATGATGAACCCGAACACCATGACGATGCCATGGAGCGAGAACAACTGGTTGTAGCTCTGGGCGGACAGAAACGTCTCGCCGGGCAGCAGCAGTTCGGCGCGCACCAGCAATGCGAAGACGCCTCCCGCAAGAAAGGCGATCGCTACGGTAACGGCATAGAGAATACCGATGCGCTTGTGGTCCACGGAAAACATCCATGACCCGATGCTCTTCGCATGGGTAATGTAGTCGCCGTGCCCGGAATGCTCTTCGGCATCCCCGCTCTGCGCTGCTTCGCTCCGATCAATGTCTTCCGTCATAGATTCCGTCGATCCGTCTTCGTACACGGCGGCGTCCGAGTGCGCCCGTTATTGTTGCTCCCGGATAAAGGCGATCAGCGCGGACAATTCCCGCTCGCTGAGATGTAAGTAGGGGGCCATTCCTCCTTCCACATACCCTTGCACCACCTTGGCGCCGGGTTCGACGATGGATTCGCGCAGGTAGTCGTCGTCGACCACCACAGTGGATCCGTCATCGAGCGTTTCGGTCTTCCCGTACAATCCTGTGAAGGTCGGACCAGCGCCCGGCCTCCCATCCAGGCTGTGGCATGCGAAGCAAGCCTGTTGCTGGTACAATTGCGCACCCAGTTCGGGAAGCGGGGTGTTCTCGTCCACGCCCGCCGAGGCCAGCCATGCCTCGAAATCCCCCTGCGAATGGGTAATGACCGAGGCCAGCATCACGGAATGCCCCGATCCGCAGTATTCCGTACAGAATACCTGAAACGTATCCACGCGCGTGGCTTCGAACCAGACCGAAGAATAGCGGCCCGGCAATACATCCTGCTTGACGCGAAAGGCCGGCACGAAAAAACTGTGCAGCACGTCGTCGCTGCTCATGACAAGGCGCACGGGACGGTCTACGGGCACATGCAATTCGTTGGTCGTGATGGTGCCGGTCGGATATTCGAAATCCCATCTCCACATGGCGCTGCGCACATAGACCTCGTAGGCGTTCGGCGGCGCCACGCTCTGCTCGATGAACAACCGGAACCCCCAATTGAAAACGATCAGCACAAGGATCGTAGGCAACACTACCCACGAGATTTCCACCATCTTGTTCGGCTTCACACGCACCGGAGCGGGACCGCCGCGCCGCCGCCGGTAGCGATACGCAAGGTATGCTATAGCTACCACCACCCCCACGAAAAGGATGATGCTTGCCCAGTTTACGAAGTAGAACAGGCTGTCGATTTCGGACGACAGGGTCGACGCGCCATCGGGCAGCCAAAACGATCCGGTCATGGTTGCCGATTCCTGTTTCCCGAGCCGGGGCCTCCTGCTGCGGACATGTTCATGCGTTGAATAAGAGCAGCGCCGTATGAGCGCGAAAAACCGGCCGGGGATTTATGCCGTGGGTGTGGGCGTGGTTGTAGGCCATGTGCGATGCGCCCCCCGGCGCCGTATCGCAACAAAGAATACGCCCAGCAGGACAACAGCCAGGCCGCCGCTGAACTTCATCAGATTGACGGCATGGATCACATACGAATTCGCGTTCGGGTCATACTGCAGACAATACAGCAGAACCCGGTTGAGCGGCGAGCCCGCACGCCCTTCCGACACCTCGATGAGCGCAGCCCGCACGTCCGAGGGAGCGAACTGTATACCGGGCATGTACCGCATCACGGTCCCCTCTCCGCTCAGAAAAATGAGCGTGAACGGGTGCGCGTATATCTGCTCGTCCTCGATCCAGTTATACCGGAACCCCACTGCTTCCGTAAGCGCCGCAATCGAAGCGTCCTCTCCCGTAAGAAAATGCCATCCGTCCGCGGCTTCGGGCTTGCCCAGCATATTCAGGTACATGGCCTTCTTCTCCGCAGCCAGCGCCGGCGTCTCGCGCGGATTGAAACTCACCGTCACCACATCGAATTGATCGCCGGGCGTCCAAGGCATCTCCTTCAGCGTTTCGGTCAGCCCGTGCAGCACCATGTTGCACATGGTGGGACACTCGTGATAAATCAGCGTCAACAATACGGGGCGTTTCCCGTCGAAGTATTGACCGAGAGCCACCTCGTCCCCCTCTTCGTTTCGAAAAACAAGATCGCGGGGGGGGGGGGGGGGGGGCGGCGGGGCGCCCCGGGCGCGCCGGCCGGCGGCGGCGCCCGGGGCCCCCCGGCCGGGCCCGGGCCGGGGCGCCGGCCGCAGCCCCCGGC